>CAZBRI010000505.1:0-2671 GCA_964494055.1 uncultured Anaerolinea sp. | reverse complement strand
TAGCTTCAGGTGACTGGAGTTCAGACGTGTGCTCTTCCGATCTATGACATCAAATTAACTGGGGCGGCTGCTTTGATTTGATAAGAATCCTGATTTTTGAAATATCCATAATTTCCGCATAATATGCTGGTAAAGTTAAGGGAACCTGTTGTATTCGGTTATTTCACACATCCCGAACTCAATCTACCAAACTCAGGTCCAAAAGGTCGTTCCTGATGACACTTGAAAATAATAAACCTTTACTTACTATGACCGGCGCAAAACAGACCATGCTGTCCTGGTCCAGGAAAATTGATTCTTTCGAAGCCCTGCCGGAAAGCTATCAGGCTTTTTTCAAAAATGACCCGGCGGTTCTTTCAGACTTTCCTTATGTCGTCCTCGTACCTCCCATAGATAAACCAATGGTCAGGAAAACAGAGAAACTGATGATTGACCGCGGTTTTGAGATCCAGGTGATCGAAAAGTCTGGCAGCCAGGTAATTTCAAAAATTTTTTCTTATTCTGCCTTGCGTTTCCTGGAAGCTGGGAATATTCTTTTGTACTCGTGGATTCTCATCAAAGGATTGACAACGGATGGGAAGGAGAATTCCGCATTGATCGAGTTCAACCCTGCGACTGGTGATTTCCTTTTAGCCCCCTTCCTGGAAAAAATGCGTCCTGCTGCTCGGGAGTCCGCCGATGCCGATATCGAAGCAGAAAAAGCAAAATTTGATTTTTTATCCTCCCGGAACTTCAAACTGATGAATTACGGGCGTAACAGCCTGGTGCGCGGTGAAACCGTCTGCCAGGTCATTTTTCAGCCGGAGATTCTCAGGTCCGCCTGGAAAGTGCTGGGGTGGACTTTCTTTCCAAAGATGAATACAGTTCACCTGACCATACTCACAGGTGATGAACTGATACTGATTTGTGAAGATGAACGCAGTCCGAAAGTGAAGGGCAGCCGGTATGGCGGAACATGGCAGTTCATCCCGCTGCATGGAGTAACCTCCGCAGCATTTTCCGAACCTGTCAATGGGCTGATAACAATTTCCATTACCTTCACAGGGGGTGATTCCATCCAGAAGCATTTTGATGCTGCCAGCCGGCCGGAGCTGGAACAGCTGTGCGGAAAGATTAATCAAATCACAGCCCAGAGATAATCTCTTCACCAGGGCAGGAGCAGGATGCAGACGGGGATGAAATGAATATAATCATTATGGAATATAAACGCATCATTCCATTTGCTGCCCGCCATATTTCTCAACCAGGTGTATTTTATAATCACCCTATTTAACATTTCGAGAGAAGGTACCACTCTGCCTGCTTAGAATCGGCGCATCCCCCTATTGAAACCCGGCAGAAATTCGGCAAAGATACGCTTCGATCAACGTGGAGTTAGTTGTTGACTTTTAATATGCATACTGCCTCAACTTATTTGCAAAACGCCCGGGCTTTTTCACTGCACCCGGGCGTTTTCTATTGTCTTTACTTCAATATCGCAGCTTCGTATTTCTCGGCAAAGAGAGCAGGCTGGCCGCCGGTGTTCCAGAACAGCACAGTTTCTCCTTTTTTCAGCTGCCCCTTACGGATCAGGTCGATCATACCGGCTGCGGCGCGGCCGGTGTAAACGGGGTCCAGCAGGATGCCTTCCATGCCGGCGAATAGACAGATCGCCTCACGTTCACCGTCCCCGAAAACGCCATAGCCTGCCTGACAGTAATCTTCATTTGCCAGCACGTCATTCCCGCTGAAATGAATGCGAGTGCCAAACTTCTCGCTGGCTGCAGTCGCGAGGCTGGAGACGCTGCTCTTTAGCACTTCCACCGGTTCATCAATGCTGATGCCCAGGATGCGGGATTTACAGCCGAAAACCCTGGCACCAAGCGTCAGACCGGCATGGGTGCCGCCCGAGGACGTGCCAAAGATGATCCAATCTGGGTTGAGACCCTGTCCCATCAGTTCCTCAATAGCGAATGCATATCCCAACGCTCCTGTCGGGCTGGAACCGCCGTAAGGTACCAGGTAAGGTTTATTGCCGGCGGCCAGGGCAGTTTCATAGGTATGCTGAAGGACATTATCGCGGTCTTTGCGGTCTTCCACCCACACCACGTCAGCATTAAAAAGGTAATCAAGAAGGAGGTTGCCTGAGGGCTGCTCAGGATGCTGTCCGTTCAGGACGAGAATACACTCCATGCCGAATTTTGCAGCCGCCGCCGCGGTCTGCCGGCAGTGATTGGATTGCATTGCCCCGGCCGATATGAGCATCTTCGCCCCCTGCTGCTGTGCCTCGGCCACCAGGAATTCCAGTTTGCGGGTCTTGTTCCCGCCCAGGGCCAGGCCGGTCTGATCATCACGCTTGATGTACAGGCGCGGTCCGCCCAGTTCAGCTGACAGCCGGGGCATCTCTTCGATTGGGGTAGGTAAATGTGCAAAACGTAAACGGGGAATATTATTCATAATAGCCTCCTGTCCTGTAAGAAAGGGTAATAATTTCCAAAGTCAATCCTTCAGCCCGTCCGCGGCCTGCTGCCTGGTCCGGCTGCGGCCGCGCCAGCGCATGATGTCAAGCAGACGGGGAACAACCCGGGTGTACAGCCAGTACCACAACCGGTTGGGAGCGTAATCCCATGCCCCGATCGTGCGCCTGACCGTCCCGCCCAGGCCTTCTTTGAAGCGGAAAACGCCCCACATC
>CAZBRI010000504.1:0-2672 GCA_964494055.1 uncultured Anaerolinea sp. | reverse complement strand
AGATAGCTTCAGGTGACTGGAGTTCAGACGTGTGCTCTTCCGATCTACCGAACCTTATACCCTTGGCATGATCATGAACGAGACATTTTCGAAGCAGCCCTTTTCAATTCTGGCTACAGATCTCGATCGTGAAGCCTTGAAACGTGCAAAAGCCGGCGGCCCGTACAGTCAGGATGATATTCGTAACCTGACACCTGTTCAGCTTCAAAAATTCCTGGAACCGGAAAAACCGTACAAAGTGAAGGACACGCTTAAGAAAAATATCCGTTTCCAGGAACAGGATCTGTTCGCTGATAAATTTGATCCCGGTTTTGACCTGATTGTGTGCCGTAATGTGGTGATTTATTTCACTGCTGAAGCCAAGACTGTTCTTTACACCAAATTTCACAATGCACTCAGACCCGGCGGTGTATTGTTCCTGGGAGGTACTGAAATGATTTCCGGCCCCAAGGAAATTGGGTTCCAAAATTTCGGTATTTCTTTCTACAAGAAAATCTGACAGGAAAAATTATGAATTACACAGTTGACCAGTTGATCCAGGAGGCCGTCAAGTTACCGCCGATCCCGCAGGCCGCTCAAAGAGCGCTTGAATTTATTCGCGATCCGGAATCCAATGCTTCCGATCTGGCAGCTGTTTTATCCAAAGATCAAGTGCTGTCTGCCAATGTGCTGCGTTGGGCGAATTCTGCCCTTTACGGAATGGAAAGCCGCATATCCACGGTGCAGCAGGCCATCGTTGTTCTGGGTCTGACCACCATACAGGAACTGATCCTCGCTCATTCAATTTCTGACAGCATGAGCAGGCCGGTACCGGGATATGAACTCAGCCATGGCGACCTGTGGCATCATGCCGTCGGGACTGCCATTGGTGCCAAGCTCATCTCCCAGGAACGCCGGCTGCATATCGATGAAGAAGCTTATTTTGCCGGGTTGTTATGCGACATTGGCAAATTGGTCTTCGAAAAAGTGCTGCGAACCGCAGACATGACTCAACCTGATTGGAATTCATATTCATTCCAGGTGATGGAGCGTGCAACGTTTGGAATTGATCACGCCATGCTGGGGGCTGAACTGGCCCGCCGCTGGCAGCTGCCGGCTAACCTGGTGACAGCCATCGGCCACCATCACAACCCGGAAACTGCACCCGATCACAAGGTCCTTGTTTCAACAGTCCACATAGCCGATTCCGCCATGATGATGCTTGGCATCGGTATCGGCATCGATGGTCTGCATTACTCACTGGACGAAGAAGCCTTAAAACGCCTGCATATGAATGAGCAGGATCTGTACAAATTAATTGAAAAAATAGCCGATCAACTCTCACATGCCAAAGAACTGATTTATTTTGGTTGAAACTAAAATCTTATTAGTTGATCAGAAGGCAGGAAATACCATGGATGTAAAGTTACTGAACCCGTTTACAGAAGCAGCAGTCGAAGTATTGAAAGCCGAAGTGGATGAAACCGTCGTCAGGGGTCCGCTGACCCTGCACAAATCAGCACTGACAACAGATGATATAACCGTTTTGATCAATCTTGTCGGTGATGTATATGGGACGGTCATGTACTGCATGGCCATTCCCACCGGCCTCAAGCTGGTCTCAAAGATCATGGGCCAGGAATTTACAAACCTGGATTCACTCGCCCAGAGCGGTATAGCCGAACTGGGGAATGTGATCAGCGGCCGGGCCATGATCAAATTTTCGCAATCAGGATACACGGCAGACATTTCCACCCCGACTGTCGTCACCGGGCAGGGTGTAGAAATTTCAACCCTGGATTTTCCCCGCATCGTCGTTCCCCTGGAAACAACCCTGGGTCCGATCACGGTTCACCTTGCTCTTAGAACCAAAGACCAATAAAGAGAAAAATCTCTTTGCCCGATATCACTGGAGTATGGCATGAATGTTAAATTTTTAAATCCCTTTGTCGAATCTGCTCACGAAGTTTTGAGCATAGAAATGCATGAAACAGTTACTCGCGGGGATATTCGCCTTGATAGCGGTTCCTATGCCACGGATGATGTTACGGTCATTATCTCGCTCGTTGGCGCAGTCGACGGAACTGTCTTTTTGAGCCTGTCAAAGGAATGTGCCATCAAGTTAGCCTCGGTGCTGATCGGTGAAAAGCTGGAACAGCTGGATCGCCTGGCGCAAAGTGGAATTGCAGAACTGGGAAATGTGATTGTCGGCCGGGCGAGCATGCGCCTGTCGCAGGCTGGTTATGAATCCAATATCTCAACACCCTCCCTGCTGGTCGGGAAAGGCGCAACCATATCCACCCTCGATTATCCCCGGCTGGTCGTCCCCATTCAAACCAGCGCCGGCTCGCTCGTCATCCACCTCGCCCTGCGAGAAGGCGTCCAAACCGGCTTCACCGTCCCCCAGATCGCCGTCCCCAAGCCCTACGACCCTAAAAAACCATAAACCCGCCCCGATCATCTTATCCAGCCGCACACACCCTCCACCTGCCCATACCTGCAGGTGGATATTTTTTTTCTAAAAAAATGGTACCAATTTTTAACCGCTGCGGCCGCAGAGACCGCCGAGTTTTTAATTATCAGCAAAAGAGCCTTTTTAAAACAAATCTCATTCACAATTATTCACTCATCTGCCGGGTTTTATCCAACTGCGACCCCCTCCTGCCTCCCCCATTTTCAAAGTACGAAAATGG
>CAZBRI010000503.1:0-2677 GCA_964494055.1 uncultured Anaerolinea sp. | reverse complement strand
ACGTCACCGGCGACATCAGCCTTCCAGAAGGTGTGGAAATGGTTATGCCTGGCGATAACGTCAACCTGACCGTGGAATTGATTGTACCGGTTGGTCTTGAGCAGGGCCTGAAGTTCGCCATCCGCGAAGGTGGTTTGACCGTCGGCGCTGGTGTTATTACCAAGATCTTAGAGTAAATTGAAAGCAAGGATTTAAAATGGCATCCAAGAAGAAAGATGTTCGTCCAGTAATTACTCTTCAATGCGGTGACTGCAAGGAACGCAATTACACCACGCAGAAAAATCGCCGTAATGATCCGGGCCGTATGGAATTAAGTAAGTACTGCCCGCGCTGTCGGAAACACACGGCGCACCGCGAGACTAAGTAAAACCAGGGGCGCAGATCCTGCGCCCCTGATACCCTAGGCCAGTGGCTCAATTGGTAGAGCGCTCGTCTCCAACACGAGTGGTTGTGGGTTCAAGTCCTGCCTGGCCTGCCAGTAAATTGAGCGAAACGCCGTCTCCCCTGTACCGGAGTATTCGTGAGGCGGCGTTTTAGCCGTAAAGACAAGGAGCGTAAATTGACCGAGAAAAAAAACAACCCGATCGTTCACTTTTATCGCGAAACGATTGGCGAGCTTCGCAAGGTCAGCTGGCCAACACGCGATGAAGCAACCAACCTGACAGTGATTGTTATCATCGTCCTGGTTGGGATGGCTGTATTCCTTGGATTAATTGATCTCGTTGGTGAGCAGTTACTGCAATTAGCGCTTGGCGTTTAATTGTCGAAAGCTGAGGCTCTTATGATCCCGCAAGACCCTGAAGAAATTGACCGCAAGAAATCCGGGACGAAAGCTCAACGCCCGGCTGTCCCCGCGCCAGCCGAGTCCGCTGAAGTACCTGTTGAGTCAACGGATGGGCCTGCCTGGTATGTCGTTCATTGTTATTCCGGTTATGAGAATAAAGTAAGGCATAACCTTGAGCAGCGTATCGAGACCATGGGTATGAAAAACATGATCTTTGATGTGGTCGTCCCGACACAGGAAGAAGTTGAAGTCCGTGACGGCAGACGGCGGGTTGTAGAACGGCATATTTTCCCGGGCTATGTTCTGGTAAATATGGCACTGACTGAGGAATCCTGGTTTGTGGTACGTAACACACCTGGAGTAACCGGTTTTGTTGGTATGGGTAATCAGCCTACACCATTAAGACCTGAAGAAGTCAATCAGATTATCAAGCGTATGGAAGCTGAAGTTCCAACCATAAAGGTAAACTTCAAGGTTGGCGAGCGTGTACGCATCGTGGATGGACCTTTCAACGATTTCCGGGGTGTTGTGGCTGAGATTGATACAGAACGCACCAAGGTTCGTGTGATGGTTAATTTCTTTGGACGGGAAACGCCGGTTGAATTGGATTTCCTGCAAGTAGAAAAAGCGTAACCAGCAAAAACTGGTTGCTTGGGAGGGTGCTCCCCAATCACCCGCTAAAACCACAACGTGCCTGGGATATAACCCCTGGCATAAGGAGCTATAATGGCAAAGAAACTTAAGGCAATTGTTCGTCTCCAGCTCAGCGCTGGAAAAGCCAATCCGGCGCCCCCTGTCGGCCCGGCCCTGGCAGGTCATGGTTTGAATATCATGGCATTCTGCAAGGAATACAATGCACGCACCTCTAACCGCCCTGGTGAGCTGATCCCGGCGGAAATTAGTGTGTACACCGATGGTTCCTTCACCTTCGTACTCAAGACCTCACCTGCCGCATTCTTGATCACCAAGGCTGCCGGAATTGAAAAAGGCTCTGGCGTACCGAATAAAGACAAGGTCGGAAAATTGACCCGCAGCCAGGTGAAGGCGATCGCCGAAGCCAAGATGAAAGATCTGAACGCCATTGATATTGAAGGCGCTATGAAACAGATCGAAGGCACAGCCCGTTCAATGGGCGTCACGATTATAGAATAATTTCTGGTGGGAGGGCTGTTTAAAACAGTCCGTTTGCACCACGGAGGCATATCATGGCAAAACACGGAAAGAAATACCTGGCTGCATTGGCCAAAGTAAATATCGATGAACTTTACACCCCCGCTGAAGCGGTAAGATTGGTTAAGGAAACTTCCTTCACCAAGTTTGACCCCACCGTTGAAGTGCACCTGCGCATGGGTCTTGACCCGCGCCAGGCTGACCAACAGGTTCGTGATGTTGTCGTACTACCGAATGGTCTTGGAAAGACAGTGCGTGTCGCAGTGTTTGCCCAGGGTGAAGGCGCAACCGCTGCCCGCGCAGCAGGTGCAGAAATTGTTGTAGATGATGACGAAACTTTTGCAAAAATTCAGGGCGGCTGGCTGGAATTCGATGTGGCCATTTCCACTCCTGAACAAATGGGTAAAGTCGGCCGTTTGGGACGTGTACTCGGCCCGCGCGGTTTGATGCCTAACCCAAAAGCAGGAACAGTTGTTCCAGCCACCGACATGGCACGTGCCATTAACGAAGCCAAGGCAGGTCGTGTGGAATTCCGTCTCGATAAAACTGCCAATATCCATGTTCAGGTAGGAAAATCTTCCTTCTCACAGGATAAACTGGTTGAAAACTTCGCAACCCTCATGGAAGCCATCAAGAAGGCTCGTCCTTCCGGCGCTAAGGGTATCTATATTCGCCGCATCACACTGGCCAGATCGGAAGAGCGTCGTGTAGGGAAAGAGTGTT
>CAZBRI010000502.1:0-2678 GCA_964494055.1 uncultured Anaerolinea sp. | reverse complement strand
GAGATAGCTTCAGGTGACTGGAGTTCAGACGTGTGCTCTTCCGATCTTAATAATGCAAGGACCTGGATCAACGTTGGTTTGGAGCCTCCCGGCCGAAGGGCTTCTATGATCACCATGAACATTGGCGTTGTGGCAACCAGGAGTGCAGCAATGCCGCTCGGCAGATTTGTTTCTGCAAGGGCGATCAATCCGTTTCCACACACGATCAGTAAAACACCAATAATTATTGCAGATTTCCATTGATTCCTGGTTGGTGCTGGATCGCCTGCCAAACGACGCCAGGTAAACAGGATGGTTCCAGCGATTAAAAACCTGACACCAGCGTGAAGAAATGGCGGGATGGTCTCGACTGCAAATCGGATACCGAGATATGTAGAGCCCCAAACGAAATAAACAAGAAGCAATGCAATCCAAATTTTTTTCTTCAAAATATTTTCCTGTTATTAAAGTTAGTATTCTTCAGAAGGTGCCAATTCTGGTTGAAATTTATTATTTTCCCAACCAATGATTGCTTTTTTTCTCGCAGGTCCCCAGCGATAATTTCCAAAGTTACCACTTTTTTGAATTACCCGGTGACATGGAATGAGAAAAGAGATCGGGTTCTGACCAATGGCTGTGCCGACAGCCCTCATGGCTTTTGGAGATCCAATAGATTCGGCGATTTGTTCATAAGTTGTTAGTGAACCTCGATTAATTCTAAGTAAGGCTTCCCATACTTTGATCTGGAAATTTGTTCCACGTAAAAATAAGTTAAGAGGCTGATCCGGTTTTTCAAAACTGAAAATTGATTGGATGATCTGTTCAGTAGATCCATGATCTTCAATCAAAACGGCATTTTCCCATTTTTGTTGAATGTCTTGAAGCGATTTTTCCCTATTTTCTGTAACAAATGATAAATGGCATATGCCGCGGTCCGTAACACCAAGAATTAATTCACCAAACGGGGATGGATGAAAGGCATAACGTATTGTAATGCCTGCACCTGATGTTTTATATTCTCCAGGAGAAACAGCCTCGGTATGGATGAAAAGATCATGCAGTCTTCCCGGGCTGGACAAACCGACCGAATATGTGACATCCAGGACTGATGAATTTGAGAGTATCTTTTTGGCGTTTTCCTTGGTAATAAATTGCAGGAATCTTTTGGGGCTGATACCTACCCATCTGATAAAGACTCGTTGAAAATGAAACTCGCTTAATCCTGCTGCATCAGCAATTTCTTTGAGTTCCGGCTGCCGTTGGTAATTATCCTCAAGGAAGTAAATTGCTTTTTCAATCCGCTTGTAATCTTCACTAAGTTGAAAAAATTCTATTGGCTGTATATTCATATCAGGTTCCTTTTTTTATTTTATTGTAAAAAAACCTGGCCAAATTTGACACCCGTTTCTTGCGCATTTTGGTAGTGAAAATTTCTACGATGAATAATATCACGGGTGATAAAATATTTTGATGAAAGAAATTGGATTATATTAAATAGGTTTCAAGAAAAAAAATACATGAGCTTTTTTCTTTAGCTGTCTGTTCAATTGTTACAAACAAAAATAAATTTCCTGTTGACGGTATACAGCAAGGCGGGTATAATGCCCTTTCGCAAACACCCCGAATGGGTTTTTGCATGTTTTATTCCCGGCTTACCCTTAGCAAAGCGGATTGGTTAACAGAACGCGTTGACTGAGGCGAAGCGAAGACCAGGAGAAAGGATCTATGAAATACGTTATTTTAGAAAGCGGCGGCAAACAATATAAAGCTGTCGAAGGCGGCATGATCGAAGTTGATCTGCTGCATATTGTTCCCGGTACGAGTATTGATATAAACGAAGTACTCTTGCTGGTTGATGGAGAAAATGTCTCCGTCGGTGCTCCTGTTGTTAAAGGTGCTTCTGTCAAGGCGACCGTGCTTGAACATTTCAAGGGCGAAAAAACCTACAATTTTCATTACAAACCCAAGAAACGCATTCGCCAGAAGACAGGTCACCGTCAGTCCTATACGCGTCTTGCAGTTGAGAAAATTGTAGAGAGTTAAGAGAGGTCCACTATGGCTCATAAAAAAGGCGGCGGTTCAAGCCGCAACGGTCGTGATAGTAATGCCCAGCGTCTGGGCGTGAAAAAATATGCAGGAGAGTTCGTTCTCTCCGGTAATATTCTTATTCGTCAGCGTGGAACACCCATCAAACCAGGTATGAATGTCGGCTCTGGTACTGATGATACACTCTTCGCTACAATAGACGGAATTGTCGTTTTTGATATTGTCCGTGGCCGCAAACGCGTAAATGTCCTCCCGCAAGAGGCTTTCGCGGCTGCTGAGTAGGGCAGAGGTATATTTCATGAAAGAAAAAATTCATCCTACTTATTATATGGATACAGAGGTAGTCTGTGCTTCATGCGGAAGCAAATGGATTACCGGCTCTACCCGCAAAAGTATACATGTCGAAGTTTGTTCGAAATGTCATCCTTTTTTCTCTGGTGAACAAGCCCGCCTGCTGGATGTTGAAGGCCAGGTGGAACGTTTCTACAAGAGAACCCAGGTAAGCAAAGATTATATTGAAGCACAGAAAGCTCGAGAAGAAGCCCGCAAAGCACCTCCTAAACCGGTGACTGAACTGGAACTCGGCATTCGTGTGACTGGTGCACTCGAAAAAGCCGGAATCACCACGATTGCTCAGTTGATGGCTAAACTGG
>CAZBRI010000501.1:0-2678 GCA_964494055.1 uncultured Anaerolinea sp. | reverse complement strand
GTGACTGGAGTTCAGACGTGTGCTCTTCCGATCTGGCAGAGGCAGGATCTTCGGATAACGTTTATAACGACCCGCAGCATCCATATACTCAGCGTCTTCTCCAGGCTTTTCCCGATCTCAACAGACCAACGGAAGCGCTTTCCTTTATTCCGGGTACCCCTCCAAAATTAAATGCACTGCCGCCTGGCTGCCGTTTTGAACCCCGCTGCCAGGTTAAAGTGTCTGCCTGCAGCCATGAGGTTCCTGTACTGGAAAACATAGTATATCCGGGGTCAAATGAACCGCACCTTGCTGCCTGCCATTTATTAAGGCCGGAAGTGAAAAATGAGTGAAAATTTGCTGGAAGTTAAGCATTTAAAAAAATTCTTTCCTGTTCAGCAGAGTATTGTTGATTTGATTACCCGTCGAAAGACACAAACCATTCGAGCAGTGGATGATGTTTCATTTACGCTAAAAAAAGGAGAAGTATTGGCACTTGTCGGAGAATCCGGCTGCGGTAAAACAACCATTGCTCGATCGTTAATAGGATTGGAAGAACCGTCAGATGGTCAAGTTTTTTTTGATGGCAGCCAGGTTATTCTTTCGAAGTCCCAGGTTCCCATCAAGAACGTTATGTCTTTGAAAAAACTTCGGCAGCGTGCTCAAATTGTATTTCAAGATCCGTACGAATCGCTCAATCCCAGGGCAACCATCTTTGATATTGTGGCTGAACCTCTGGAAGTGCATGGACTGGTTCGTGACCGGGCGGAGCGGATATTAAAGGTAAGACTTGCACTTGAGGATGCTGGTCTGCGTCCTGCGGAGGATTATTTCATGCGCTTGCCGCACGAATTATCCGGTGGACAGAGGCAGCGGGTTGTGATTGCCAGCGCTATGGTGCTTGAGCCGGAACTACTGCTGGCTGATGAACCAGTTTCCATGCTGGATGTATCAATTCGAGCAGAAATATTGAACCTGTTGAATAATTTAAGAAGGTCAAGAGGGATCAGTATTCTATTTATTACCCATGATCTTGGAACAGTCGGTCATTTTGCAGATCGATTAGCGGTCATGTACCTGGGACGGATTGTCGAGATTGGCAGCACCCTGGAAGTGTTGAATAATCCTCAACACCCATACACAAGAGCACTTCTTTCAGTTGTACCGGTTCCAAACCCAAAACTCAAACGGAAAATGGTTATTCTTTCTGGTGAAACGCCGAACCCGATTAATTTACCGTCAGGATGTCGTTTTCACCCGCGCTGCCCGATTGCTAAAGCCGAATGCAAACAGATTGATCCTCCTTTCGTGATTATCAACGGAGATCATCAGGCTGCCTGTTTGACAGCAATTAACCATTCTATTAAATTACAAGATTCCGGATAACGGGGATGGTTGGCTAGAAACACAGAATCGTTATTTCTTTTTCTTACCCTTTTTTTCTTCGGCCCGTTCAAGATTTTCCTGCACCCTGAATTTGGTGATCTTTGTGACGAGCTCGAGCGGTAAAGGTTTATCCAGGGGAAATTGAACAGCTCCTTTGGAATTTTTATAGACCGCAATCTCTTCTTTAAATTTCTCAGTGCCGCTGGATGTTGGAAAAAAACCGATATGGTTTTTGAAGGCTGCAAAGTGAACAAGGTTGCCCTGCAGGTCAAATGTTGGCATCTGGTAGCTGATCTTCTCAAATGCATCCGGAGCTGCATTCTTGATGGTAGTTCTCATTTCGATCAATAACTTTTGAATCTCCGGGGGAAATAATGCGATGTATTCATCCGTCGTTGAATATTGAAGTTTATTGCTTTCCATAAATCATTCCTTTCTCAGTGTAAAAATTTATAAATTTAATGTGCTGTTTCAATAAATATTATTTGAGTGCTTGTTCGACTGCCGCCTGGGCATGAATGATGGTGGTATCAAAGAGAGGTATAGGGCAGTCTTCCTGTTTTACAAGCAGGCCGATCTCTGTACACCCTAGGATGATTCCTTCAGCTCCCGAAGAAACCATTTTATTTATGATCGATAAATAATTTTCCCTTGATTCTGCCCGTATTTGACCGAGTACTAATTCATCATAGATTACACGATGAATGACTGTGCGGTCATTTTCTCCGGGGATGATCACTTCCAGGTCAAACTTATCGGTCAAACGGCCTTTATAAAAATTTTCTTCCATTGTAAAACGCGTTCCTAACAGGCAGATCTTTTTCATGCCTGCATTAATTACCTGCCTGGCGGTTGCATCTGCGATATGAAGGATCGGAATATGTACCTGCGATTGAATGTCATCTGCCAGTTTGTGCATGGTATTGGTGCAGATCACGATGAAATCAGCGCCAGCTTTTTCAAGATTTTCAGCAGCAGTGATCAGGATCTTCCCTGCTTCTGGCCAATTACCCTTGTGCTGCAAAACCTCGATCTCGGCAAAATCGACAGAAATCATAATACTTTTGGCAGAATGTAATCCGCCCAATTTTTGATGGATTGTTTCATTGATGATTTTGTAATATTCTACTGAGGACTCCCAGCTCATGCCTCCAATAAGACCAATCGTTTTCATAGAACTCCCAATAATTTTTGCGGTTTCATTACAGCAAAGTTGATTGTGCTTTTGTTATTCAAAGTATTCTGGCTGGTAATCGCTGATGAGATCGGAAGAGCACACGTCTAAACTCCAGTCACCTGAAGCTATCTCGTAT
>CAZBRI010000500.1:0-2685 GCA_964494055.1 uncultured Anaerolinea sp. | reverse complement strand
AGATAGCTTCAGGTGACTGGAGTTCAGACGTGTGCTCTTCCGATCTAGGTAAGAAGGCATGCCTCTGCGGTTTGAGACCTTCAGTATCTCGGTCCAGGCCGCCAGGGCTGTTTCTTTTGGAATGAAGGATTGGTACTGTATCAGTCCATCTTTTCCATAAGCTTTTTCCCAATCAGGGACATAATCAAGTAAGAAATGAAAGGCGGCGTGTGACTGAAGGTAATGTCCGTCCCGCAGGCTGGCAACGTACTTTGCTGTGTTGACCAGGAAAACCCCGGGGTTGATCATAAACGGTGACATAAAATAATGGATGACGGATTTCGGGAAAACCCCGAACATGGTGGCAGGCAGGGTTTGGTACGCAATCTGCATGGTCTTTTTCGGATCCGGGTCTTCACCTTCGTGCTGATAGTCAGCCGCGTGAATCTGGCCGCGGCCGATACCGCCGCCGATGGCGGTTGCGTCCAGCCAGCCCACCGTGTAATCATGTTCCGGGGCATCTCGTAAAATGGCATCCAGGTGTGTTTTTAAATTCTGCACAGGGTAAGCGTGAACTTTCAGCATTCCGGAATACATCTTTTTCATTTTTAGCGTGATGGAAATGAACACTCCCAGCATTCCCATTCCACTGATCATGGCATGGAAAAGGTCGCCATTTTTGGCGGGGGAGCAGGTGATCAGTGCGCCGGTGGGCAGCAAAGCAGTAAATTCCAGCACATGCTCACCGATCGTTCCCATTTTATAATTATTTTTCCCATGGATGTTCATTCCCAGGCATCCGCCGAGGGTGGTCTTCATGGTGCCGGAGACAACCGGCGGCCACCAGCCGTCTGGAAGCACAACCTGCCACAGTTTTTCCAATGTCACGCCTGATTCAACCGTCACGATGCCGCTTTCAGCATCCCAGGCCAGGATCTTGTCCATCCGTGTCATGTCCATCACGATGCCGTAAGAATTCAGGGCTGCGTCGTTATAAGAGCGTCCGGCTCCGCGCAGGGTGATCTTAAGATCATTTTGTTTTGCAAATTTAAATATTTCTTCAATTTCTTCTGTATTTTCAGGTTTATAAAAGAAGGAGGTCGCCTTGAGCGAATGCCCAAAATTTTCAAGATAGCTGAGTCGTTCGTAAGGTAATTCTGCAGTTGTCATAAGTTTCGTAAAGGATCCGCGGCCCAATAATGGCCCGGGATTCACTTTCTCCGTAATTATTTAAAATGAAAGCCGTCTAAAGATAATGGATGGGATATGCTGGATGATCAGCATGATCATGCGCCAGCGTCCGAGCGTATAGATGGTTTGTTTTTTTGAGCGGATCGCCCTTGAGATGTCGCTTGCAGACTGCTCGGGAGAAACAACCCAGAAAGTGCGAGGGGAACTTTTAAGCATGTCTGTATCCATGAACCCTGGTTTGACGGTTAATACATGCACACCGAATCGTGATAAGCGGTTCCGCAGGGCTTCAAGGTAGGTTGCCAGGGCGGCTTTTGATGCGTTATACCCCGGGTTTCCAACCCGGCCGCGGTCGGCTGCCACTGAAGAAATTCCGACGATTGTTCCAGCATGCAGCGCCTGGAATATGGGTGCGGCGGCATTGAACCAGGCCTGGGCACCGATCGCATTAACTTGCATCATCGCCAGGTCTTTTTCAAATTCATAGGTGATCGGGGTGGTGGGTAGTAAAATACCAGCATTGTAGATCAACAAGTCGAGACCGCCCAAATCCAGCATGATCTTTTTTAACAATCCGGGTGTTTCATTAAAGGAAGTTACATCATGCACGTAACTGAAGGCATGAGCCTTTTCCGGGGAAGATGTGCCTGTATCATTGCTGCTGGATTGTATTTCTTCGCAAACCTTGGTCACCAGGTCTTTGTTCCGGTCGACGAGGCCCAGGATATAACCTTCATTGGCCAGTCGTTTTGCCAGCGCTTCCCCCAGGCCTTTGCCCGCACCGATGATGATCGCTCTGCGGCGTGGTTGGAGTGGTGTTGCGGCAGTGTTTGATGGTGTCATGCGGCTCTCCGTCACATTGAGTGTTCTTTAAAAATATTGTTACAAAAAATATGCTTTCATTTTAGCATAATCCTATGCACTCCATTCTTCAGCCATTCTTATTGATGATTGGTTTCGAACTTTATTTACTTATAATTATTATTTCCGGGTTGTAATAATTTCATCCTTGCATCATTTGTTACTTGAGTGTTTAATCAATCGATCTGCCAAAACTTAACGGAGGAAACTATGACACGAAAAGTGAAATTGATCTTGAACCCGATGGCTGACATGGGTGCAGCCTGGCGTGCAGCCAACGACCTGCGGCCGATCGTGCAGGGGTACGGAAATGCAGATTGGTCCGGAACGGTCTATCCCATGCATGCCACTGAGCTTGCCCGGCAGGCGGCCCTGGATGGATACGACATGGTGATCGCACTGGGAGGCGACGGAACGGTGCATGAGGTTGTAAACGGGTTGATGCAGGTGCCTGCAGATAAGCGCCCCATGCTGGGTGTTGTGCCGATCGGTTCAGGCAACGATTTCGCTTACGCGGCCGGTGTCCCAAAGGAAGCCGATAAAGCCCTGCTCCATGCACTGAATGCTGAACCGACCCTGGTGGATATCGGTTTGATGACAGATGAAACCGGCCGGAAAGAATATTTTGATAACACGGTCGGGATCGGCTTCGAT
>CAZBRI010000499.1:0-2687 GCA_964494055.1 uncultured Anaerolinea sp. | reverse complement strand
TCTCCACGGCTCTGAACACTCTTTCCCTACACGACGCTCTTCCGATCTGCCTCAAGTACCGTTACCTGGATCTGCGCCATGAGCGCATGGCCAAAAACCTGGTCCTCAGGCATCATGTTGTCAAGTTCATCCGAGATTTCCTGAGCGAAAGAGGTTTCCTCGAAATTGAGACACCCATGCTCTTCAAAACAACCCCTGAGGGTGCCCGGGATTTCCTTGTGCCCTCCCGCTTGCAGCCCGGTGATTTTTACGCCCTGCCGCAATCGCCGCAGCAGCTCAAGCAGCTCCTGATGGTGGCCGGCATGGACCGATATTTCCAGATCGCCCGCTGCTTCCGTGATGAAGACCTGCGCGGCGACCGTCAGCTGGAATTTACCCAGCTGGACCTGGAAATGTCCTTTGTCCATCGTGACGACGTACTGGCTGTTATCGAAGCCCTTTTTACTGATATGGTGGAAAAGATTCTGCCCAACAAGCGTCTGCTGTCCTCCCCCTGGCCTCGCCTGACCTATACCGAATCAATGGAACGCTACGGGACCGATAAGCCTGACCTGCGCTTTGACATGCAGCTCTCCAATCTGAGCGAGATCATGGCAAACAGTGAGTTCATGGTCTTTCAGAATGCCCTCAAGGCTGGCGGTGTCATTAAATGCATCGTTGTGCCCGGCTGTTCTGAATACACCCGCAAAGAAGTCGATGATCTTACTACCTATGTAAAGGAACTCGGCGCGAAAGGCCTGGCTACCCTGGCATTATCAGCTGAGGGTGTGCGCGGTACTGCCCAAAAATTTATCAAACCGGAAGAGGTTGAAGCCATCAAGGCCAAAACCGGTGCGAAAACCGGGGACCTGGTGCTCTTCCTCGCAGATCAAAACGCTGTTGCCAATAAGTGCCTGAGCGCTTTACGCATGCTTTTCCGTGACCGCCTCAACCTGGCTGACCCCAATGTCCTGGCCTTTGCCTTCGTGCTGGATTTCCCAATGTTCGAATGGAAGGAAGAAGACAAGAAGTGGGATGCTGCTCACCACCCCTTCACCATGCCAAAGATGGAAGACCTGCCCAAGTTCGAAACCGACCCGGCCTCCATCCTTTCCGATGCTTATGACATGGTACTTAACGGTTATGAGACTGCCTCCGGTTCCATCCGTATTCACCGCTCGGATATCCAGGAGAAGGTCTTCCAGCTGCTCGGGCTTTCCCCGGAAGAGATCCAGGAAAAGTTTGGTCACCTGATCGAAGCCTTCCAGTACGGTGCCCCGCCTCATGGCGGTATCGCCCCGGGAATCGACCGCCTGGTCATGATCTTTGCCGATGAACCCAATATCCGTGAAGTGATCGCGTTCCCCAAGAATCAAGCCGGCCGCGACCTGATGGCTGATGCCCCATCTGCTGCCTCAGATAAACAGCTCGCCGAGCTTCAGTTAAAAATAGACCTGAAAAGTTAGTCACCAGACTCGAATTCATCAAAATGTATTAGGCCATAGATTGGTTTACCCCAATTTTTGATGATGAAATCGGCACACTTATTCAGTTACGCATTGATATTTTTGAAACACAGCACAGTCATTTGCACGGAAACCTGGTACTTTTGAGTTTCCAGGGTCAGCGGCAGGCAAACAAAATATGGAATATATAACTGTGTACCCCCTTAAAAGGGGGTACACAGTACATAGTTTATTCAAAGTGAGTATTTTAATAATAAATTGTTAATACCAGGTTTATTGCTTGCCAGTCATCTGGATGAAGTGCTATAATTCTTGGGCTATTATTCAAAGATCAATATTCAAAAAAGAGGAATTCAATGATTGATGTAAATGAACTTCGCAAAGGTGTTACCTTTGAATTGGATGGACAGCTCTTCAAAGTGAGCGAATACTCCCATCACAAACCTGGCCGCGGGAATGCCACTATCAAGATCAAAGCCCGTAATCTTCGCACCGGATCCAATATTGAAAAGACCTTCCAGTCTGGCGACCGCGTACCGGAAGCCCGCCTGGATTATCACAATGTTTCATATCTCTATACCGATGGCGATTTTTTCCACTTTATGGACGGGGTGACCTTCGAACAGCCTGCCATTAAGGCGGATGTGCTGGGCGACAGTGCCGGCTATCTCACTGAAGGCATGGAATGCAAGCTGACCTTTTATGAAAATGAAGCCATCGACATCGAACTCCCCACCTCGGTCGATTTGAAAGTGACCGCAGCCGAAATCGCTGTCCGTGGTGATACCGCCACCGGTGTGACCAAGAAGGTCACTGTTGAGACTGGTGTTACCGTACAGGTTCCCAACTTTGTTAAAGAAGGGGATACCATCAAGGTGGACACCCGAACCGGTGAATACCTGACCCGGGTGTAGTCCTTCACGAACAACTTGTGAAAATCCCTGGGCTGCCTGCAGCTGACAGGGATTTTTTTATAATGACCCATTATTCGTTTTTAGATCCTGGATTAACTTATGCGTACACCTGCTGGTTTTGACTGCAAATATTTTTACGGTGATTATTTCCGCGGACGTTCAGTAGAAGAATGCCGGCTGCTCAAAGCTTCAGGCGATACCTGGTCTGCTGACCGGTGCAAGACCTGCCCGGCACCTGCCATCGCCCGGGCCAATGCCTGCCAGTATATTCAGCTGACCGGCAAAGTGACCCGCCCCTTCTCGGCTGCCTTCATGCGGCGTGTGGAGG
>CAZBRI010000498.1:0-2687 GCA_964494055.1 uncultured Anaerolinea sp. | reverse complement strand
TTCAGACGTGTGCTCTTCCGATCTAGGGTTGGAAGGCAGCGGGGAGTATTTTTCACAAAATGTAATAGCATTGTGAGGACAATTTTTGGCTGAGAAATGCTATACTTGGCATTGTAAGTACCGGAGCATGCGGCAGCCGTTCCGGTTATTTATATCTTTTATTTATACGGAGCAGCGGATGAGGCAGACCTACGGTGATTCAATACGGGTATATATCGAGATAGGCCGAAGACGGACCTTTGCGGGTGCGATCGATTGGCCGGGCTGGTGCCGTATTGGGGATGACGAGGTCTCAGCCCTGGATGCCCTCTTTACCATCTGGCCGCGTTATGCCGCTGTCTTGCAGGCTGCCCAGATCGAGTTCACGCCGCCCACAGGACCGGGTTCGCTGATCGTGGTGGAAGAGCTGGAGGGGAATGCCACCACAGATTTCGGCGCACCAAACATCTCGCCCCAAAATGATAACCGCCAGGTGACCGAGGACGACTTCCTGCGGCTGCAGTCACTCGTGATGGCCTGCTGGCAGGCGCTGGATGCTGCGGTGATCATGGCTGCTGACCATGAGCTGAAAAAAGGTCCGCGGGGCGGGGGCCGGGATCTGATCAGCATCCTGCAGCACCTGGTCAGCTCGGATGCCAGCGACCTGGCGAGGCTGGCCTGTAATTATAAGATCAGGGATATCAAGAACCCGATGGAAGAACTGGGCCGCATGCGGCAGGCAACGCTGGACGCCCTGGCCCGGGCCGCCCTGGAAGGCATCCCTCAGCAGGCTGAAAAGAGCGGGGAGCTGTGGACGGCACGCCACTTTGTACGCAACCTGGCCTGGCACACGCTGGATCACGCCTGGGAGATCGAAGACCGCATCGACCTGTTTTAGCATTTCCCCAAAAATCATCTCACAGTTACCATAAATCTTAGCGCTCCGATTTCTCTTGATACGGGAATCGGCTGCCATGGTGTGCGCGGGAGGTTCGCGCCATCTTACAGCCTGTGCCAGCCTGAACGCACCGCCCTGCAGGGAATTTCCCCGCAGGTTTTTTTTACCCGCTGGCAGTTTCAGCACGGGTTTATGTCCCGGAGAAAAACAAATAACCACCATATACAGCCGTCAGGGCCATCCTGGCGGCTTTTTTTGTCATACCTGGCGTCAGTGTTTTAACCTACTTTTCAACCGTCCATATTGGTTATAAAGTGTTGCAGTGTAAGGACACAACAGGTGACTGAATTCAAACCAATATTACGCACTGCTGGCAGTGTCCTTACACAAGCTGGTTCATTTATTCAAAGCTGTGTGATCCCCGATGCGGGAAAAGGAGGAATGGTTGACAAATATTTGGCAGGAAAATGGCCGGATTCGGCTGGTGATGGTTGTGGTCTTTGCTGCGGGACTGGGAACAGCGGCCTGGGTTGGCCGGCCGGTGAATACTGTGCCTGCGGGGCTGTTCCCGCTGCTGCTGAGCCCGGAATCGCTGACGCTGATGCTGGGCGGTCTGCTGGCAGTGCTGTTTGATTGGTTCCCCGGGCTGGCTCCCTGGTACGACGCTTTGAGCAGGCTGAAGAAGCAGCAGCTGATGATCTTTTTGCTGGGGCTGATGGGTTCGGCGGTTTTCGCGGGAACGTGTTGGGGCTGGTTTGAGAGCGGCCTGCTGTGCTCTAGGCAGTCGCTGCCGCTGCTGCTGCAGTATGTGCTGGGTGCGGCAGGCGTGAACCAGGCGGTTCACCTGCTGTCAAAACCGTAGGTTTTTTTTGTGGATATTTTTCGCGTTCTTTGCGAAAAATATCCACTTGCGGGGCAGGGCAATCCCCCGTACTTTGGAAAACGCTTGTGTGCAAGGAATGTCCTGTAACTTGATGCGAAGGCTTTTCACATCAATAACAACAACGAAAGGCAGGTGATGGGATGAGACTGGGTACGACGGCGGAGATGTTATGGGCAAGGCGGATGCTGCAGGGCGGTCTGCAGGCCGGGCAGGGACTGCCGCTGGATATGTACCGCATGCTGGAGGCGTATTACCTGAACAACGGCCTGTACGATTCAGCGCAGCAGGCACTCTATGAAAACGGGATCTGGACGGCGGGGATGAAGCCCCTGCGCAACCCGGCCAAGCGCGCTGTTGAATTTCACGTCACGCACATCTGGCCCGGGCCGCTGGAGAGAGCCCTGCCGGTGGTGACGCATAATCCGCGTATCCTGGGACCGCTCAGGCAGGTCTGGGATTGGTCCAACCGGGGCGTGAAGAAACAGCTGGCAGCGCGCTGGTTCGCATTGTACGGCGACTGGTTCTGCAAGGTGGCAAGCACCAGGGATTCGTCCGGCCGGACCAACAGGGTCTTTTTGCAGAACATCAAACCTGAGCTGGTGACCGATTTTGAGACGGACGAACGAGGCAACATCATCAGCCTGCGCCTGGATATTCCGCAGGCACAGGGGGCAGGCGGGGTGCCGGGCGGGTATCACACCGAGGTCTGGACCCGCAGCAGTGTACAGGTCTTCAGGCATGGCCGCGACCCGCGCACACCAATCAAGCAGCTGGGTTCCGCCGTTATCACACGCCGAACGTCCGATTTCGGGATCGATTTTGTACCGTTTGTGCATGCGCCGTTCATGGATATGGGTGAGAAGCGCGGGCTGGGTGTCTTTAGATCGGAAGAGCACACGTCTGAACTCCAGTCACCTGAAGCTATCT
>CAZBRI010000497.1:0-2691 GCA_964494055.1 uncultured Anaerolinea sp. | reverse complement strand
AGATAGCTTCAGGTGACTGGAGTTCAGACGTGTGCTCTTCCGATCTTGGAGATCATCAATCGCTCAGGTGAGCACTTAATGACATTGATCAATGAAATTCTTGAGATGTCAAAAATTGAAGCTGGTCATGTGACATATACACCGACAACCTTCAATATGCCGGTCATAATCCAGGATTTGTGTTCAATGTTTGATCTGAGATTGTCAGCAAAAAACCTGAAAATAACAATAGATATAGCCCCTGAAATTCCTGAATATATAATTTCGGATGAAAATAAGTTTAAAGAAATTCTGATAAATTTACTCGGGAATGCTGTGAAATTTACCAGTAAGGGTGGACTCACTTTACGTTGTCATGTGGAGATGGATCCCCGCTTCCCTGATCCAAAGAATTTGCTGTTATTCATAGATATTGAGGATACCGGCGTTGGGATATTGCCTGAAGAAATGCCTTCGCTATTCAAACCCTTTGAGCAAACTCGTAGCGGATCAAAAATATTTGGCGGCACCGGACTGGGCCTGGCGATTAGTCAAAGCCATGCAAAGCTGTTGGGCGGGGAGATCACGGTCACCAGTACACCAGATGTTGGCAGCTGTTTCCATGTAAAATTAGCCGTTCAAAAAGGTGAGCGGTTGGAGAGTAACCCTGAAGGTGTCAGCCGGCAGGTGATAGGGATCAAACCGGGTACACAAGAAATCCGGGTGCTCATCGTGGATGATAATCAGGAAAACCGCCTGGTCTTACAGGAGATTCTGGAACCCCTGGGCATTCGCACTCTTGGTGCAGAAAATGGGAAAATTGCCCTGGAAACTGCCCTTTCATGGAAGCCGGATTTGATTTTAATGGACCTTCGTATGCCGGTAATGTCTGGATTTGAGTCGGCCAGGAGAATTAAATCTACAGAGCATGGACAGAATATACATATTGTTGCTGTGACCGCTTCGATCCTTGAATTGGATCAGAATAATGTCACTGAGAGCGGTATGACAGGTTATTTACGCAAACCGTTCAAGGAAAATGACTTGTTTGCATTATTGGAAAGCAAGCTTGGGCCAATTTTTATTTATAGTGATCCTGTAAATACTGTGAATCAAGATGTTGAAATTAGCACAATAATATTGACTCCTGAAGCTATGACTGTCATACCTGAAGAAATAATTGAAGAGATGCTTATTGCAACTACCAATGCGAATATTGATGGCTTGGTAGCCGGCATTGACAGAGTAGCAGCCTTCTCACCGCAAATTGCAGATAAGCTTCGAAATATGGCAGATAATTACCAGTATGATTCTCTCTTGAATTTGTTCAAGAAAGCAGGTGAAGATGGAGCTAAATAAATCCTTATTATATGCAGGTGCCAATGTCCTGGTTGTTGATGACACTGTTGCGAACCTGTCATTATTATCTCGTATGCTCAAGGATTGTGGTTACATGGTTCGGCCGGTACCAAACGGCAGATTGGCTTTGAATGCAGTCAAAGGTGAAAAACCCGATTTAATCCTGTTGGATATCACGATGCCAGAAATGGATGGCTATGAAGTCTGCCAATATTTAAAAAGGGATCCAGAATTAAAAGATATTCCTGTGATTTTTATCAGTGCCCTCTCTGAAACCCAGGAAAAAATTAGGGCATTTGAAGTTGGGGGTGTTGACTACATCACTAAGCCGTTTAAATTTGAAGAAGTAAAGGCGCGGGTAGAAACCCACCTCAAGCTGCACCGCCTTCAATTGAGCCTGGAAGATCAGGTAGAAAAACAGGTCAAAGAGATTGTTGAATTGCAAATGGGAATGATTTTTGGCCTGGCAAAATTAGCTGAGATGCGGGATAACGATACGGGCAGGCACCTGGAACGTATTCAGATTCTGTGTAAATTATTTGCTGATGAGCTGAACCTGCTCCCGCAATATCAGGAACTGGTGGATAAAACTTACTGCGACCGGATTTTTCGCGCCAGCCCGCTGCACGATATTGGCAAAGTTGGCATTCCGGATAACATTCTGTTGAAACCGGGGAAATTGACCAGCCAGGAATTCGAAATCATGAAGACACACACAATAATCGGTGCGCAGACACTTGAAACGGTTCAGCAGCGTTTCCCTCAAAATGAGTTTCTTATGATGGGTTTGACGATTGCACGATCGCATCATGAAAAATGGAACGGCCTGGGATACCCGGATGGATTAAGTGGAGATGCAATCCCTTTGAGCGCCAGGATCATGGCTATTGTGGATGTCTATGACGCAGTCCGCTCGAAAAGAATTTATAAAAACCCTGTATCTCATCAGGAAACTTGTGAAATGATCGAGCGCGAGAGCGGTAAGCATTTTGACCCCGGTCTCGTTAAAGTTTTTATAACGTTAAAAAATAAATTTGATGTGGTTTGGTCCACTATCGGAAATTAATCAACCAAATTTTGGTTGTCATATTTTAAATTTTTCACAAAGGGATTAATTGATAATCTGATTATAGATGCTCGTTCCGTCCGGTATTGCTGCATTTCGTAGAAGGACTGAATGAGAAATGACACAATATTTCCCTATCACTGCTCCATTTTCAATAACCACATCCGGACCGATATGAGAATATTCGCCGATAACTGCACCTTTTTCAATCATGCAGGGATTGGTGAATTTGACGTTCATTATTGGTGATGTTATATAGGTCAGAGGAAATGATCGAAGAAATTCAA
>CAZBRI010000496.1:0-2699 GCA_964494055.1 uncultured Anaerolinea sp. | reverse complement strand
CTACACGGCTCTGAACACTCTTTCCCTACACGACGCTCTTCCGATCTGCGGTTGCTCTCGCATCTGACGGAAAAAAAGTTGTTTGTATTGATGGTGATATCGGCCTTCGAAATCTTGATGTTGTGATGGGCCTCGAAAATAGGATTGTTTACGATATCGTAGATATCATTGAAGGCAGATGCCGTGTCAGGCAAGCAATGATTCGCGATAAACGGCTCCCGGAATTATTTTTAATCCCGGCTGCTCAAACCAGGGATAAAAATGCCGTTTCACCAAGTGATATGATTCGCCTTTGTGATGAATTACGACAGGAAGTTGACTGGATCATCATAGATTCACCTGCAGGGATTGAACGCGGTTTTCGAAATTCAATCGCTGCGGCTGATCAAATACTTATCGTCACCAATCCAGAAATGTCCGCCGTCCGCGATGCTGACCGTGTCATTGGGCTCCTGGAAGCGGAAGAAAAGAAAGCCCCTTCCCTGATAATTAATAGATTAAATCCTACCCTTGTAAAGCGTGGAGATATGTTGTCTGTTGATGATGTCTATGACCTGTTGCATATCAATGTGATTGGAATTGTCCCGGAAGATGAAAATGTTATTTTGGCTTCAAATAAAGGGTTACCGCTCACTTTAGAAGGAAAAACAAAAGCTGGTATTGCATTTAGAAACATTGCCAGGCGTATGAATGGCGAAGAAGTACCGTTCATGGATCTGGATTCTCATAATTTATGGGATCGCCTTGGAAAAATCGGTTGGAGGAAACAATAATATGGACTTCCTTGATTTAATTACTGGCAAAAAAAGCGCCAAGAATGCCAAGGAAAGACTACAACTGGTTCTCATCCACGACCGGACTGATTTGAATCCAGCGGCATTGGAAGCGTTAAAAGATGAAATTATTGCAGCAATATCCAGGCATATAGATATTGACCCTTCAAGCGTTCGCATAAATGTAGAACATGAAGGCAGATCTCAAAGGCTGGTTGCAGATATCCCATTAAAGGTCGCATCACGACGTCGTACCGGTTGAATTATTTATTTTAATAGTTTTTGGCGATTGGAATTAATTTAAAATGCGTGGAGGTTTTTGGCGGCACTTTGATTTTTGGCTGTTAGGAGCAGTGACTATCCTTGTGATCATAGGTATCACGATGATTCGATCTGCCCTTGCGGGGAATTATGAACTCACAGTAACAACACCATTGGTAAACCGTCAAATAATTTTTGCCTTAATTGGTTTTGCTTTTCTATTGGGTACTGCGGCAATTGATTATAGACTCTGGTCTTCAATCAGTAATACCCTGTATTGGGGAATGATCGTCATATTGCTGGCTTTGAACGTGATCGGTGCGGCACTGTTTGGTTCTGCCCGCTGGTTTCGCACAACCCTGGTTTTTATTCAACCCTCTGAATTCGCGAAACTTGTTGTAATTTTATCCATCTCTCATTTTTTTGTGCAGCATATGCATGAAATGAATAACCCAAAGTGGACGATTCGAAGTCTGATCATGGCCATGGGTATTACCGTATGGGTTATATTGCAGCCAAATCTCAGTACTTCAATCGTATTGCTTGTATTATGGTTTGTAATATTATGGATGGCAGGTGTTCCTGTAAAACACCTAATAGGATATGCTTTTGCTGCCATTCTGGTGCTGGCAGTTACTTTCCCGATTCTTGTAAATTTTAATGTTATTCAAGATTATCAAATAAAACGAATTTTGAATTTTGTTGCGCCTGATCCTAATGCCCGCTATGGTGATATTTATAATATTCAACAGGCATTAATTTCAATCGGCTCAGGTGGTTTATTTGGACAGGGTTATGGTCACGGTACCCAGGTGCAGCTCAGGTTTTTAAAAGTTCGCTGGTCGGATTTTATTTTCTCAACTACCGCAAATGAGCTCGGCCTGGCAGGTTCTTTATTGATTATTGGTTTGGTCATGTTTATTGTCTGGAGGTGTTTATATGCAGCCAGAATTTCAAGGGATGTATACGGCTCGCTCATTTCCTATGGAGTTGCAGCATTGATTGCATTTCAGGCAATTGTTAATATTGGGGTTAATCTGAACCTGATGCCGGCAACAGGTTTAACTTTACCTTTTGTAAGTTATGGCGGCAGTTCACTCCTGGCAAATTTGATCGCTATCGGGCTGGTGGAGAGTGTTATTATGCGCCATAAAGCCCTTGAATTATAAAATCTGGAGGATTTTGTGTCAGAAAACCCAGTTCGTGTTCGTTTTGCACCGTCTCCAACCGGGCACATGCATTTAGGAAGTGCCCGGACAGCTTTATATAATTATTTGCTGGCAAAAAAAACTGGCGGAAAATTTATTCTTCGAATTGAGGATACCGATCAAAAACGCTTTGTTCCCGGTGCTGAGCAGGAATTAATCGACGGACTTCATTGGCTGGGATTAAATTATGATGAAGGCCCGGATATTGGCGGTCCATATGGTCCATACCGGCAGACTGACCGGCATGCGATTTACCAGGAACATGTAAAACTTCTGGTGGATCTAGGAAAGGCATTTCCATGTTTTTGCACTTCCGAAAGACTTGACCAGGTACGGCTGGAGCAGCAAAAACAAAAAATAAATACCCATTATGATGGTTTTTGCCGTGATATCGAACCTGTTGAGGCTGCAAGAAGAATAGATCGGAAGAGCGGCGTGTAGGAAAGGGTGTTCAGAG
>CAZBRI010000495.1:0-2706 GCA_964494055.1 uncultured Anaerolinea sp. | reverse complement strand
CGGGAAGACGACCCTGGTGAATATGATCTCGGGGGTCAGCGAGCTGACATCGGGGAATATCCAATTTCACTGGGTGGGCAGTCAGACACCAACGCCTTCGCTTTCGATTCAAACCCTGGACGAAGATCAGCTTGCACGCTGGCGCGGGGAGAATCTCGGGATCATTTTTCAATCCTTTGAGCTGATGCCGACTCTCAGCCTGCTGGAAAATATCATGCTGCCGCAGGATTTTTTAGGCAGTTATCAGCCGCTGATCAGCAAGCAGCGGGCGAAGGAACTGCTGGAGCTGGTGGAGATCGCTGAACACGCGAACAAGATCCCGGCTTATATTTCAGGCGGCCAAAAGCAGCGGGTGGCAATCGCCCGGGCACTGGTCAATGACCCGCACCTGATCATCGCGGATGAGCCGACCGGCAACCTGGACAGCCTGACCGCTGAAACCATCATGCAGATCTTTGAAAAGCTGGTGGCCCAGGGCAAGACGATCGTTATGGTGACCCATGACGAGAGCTTCGCCCCACGTTTTACCAGGCGGTTTCACATCGTGGATGGGGTGGTGACCGGACCGGTTGAAAGTACAAACGGCGTTGAGGGTCATCACGATCACACCCACTCTGCTTCAGCCCGGGCCAAAAAAGATGCTGCTGTGCTTTCAAGCGAAAGAGGCAGGGTGGAGAACGGACGGGATAAGAATCTATATGAACACCATGGACCGGCAATCGTGCTGCGGGATGTGGAGAAGGTTTATGTCAATTCGGCAGGCAAGTTCCTGGCATTGAAATCGATCAACCTGCAGCTAAATTACGGGCAGTTCATCTCGATCGTTGGCAAATCAGGGTGCGGCAAATCCACCCTGCTGAACATGATCACGGGCATCGATCACCCGACTGCGGGGGATGTGATCATCGGGGATGAACATATTACAAAATGAGCGAGAGCAAGCGCAGCCTGTGGCGCGGAAAGAACATGGGAGTGGTATTCCAATTCTTCCAGCTGCTGCCCACCCTGAGCCTGCTCGAAAATACCATGCTGCCCATGGATTACTGTAATATGTATGCCTACAGCGAAAGGCCTGCGCGGGCCATGGAACTATTGAAAATGGTGGGGCTGGAAGACCAGGCACACAAGCTGCCGACAGCTGTTTCAAGCGGTCAGCAGCAGTGCGCAGCAATCGCCCGGGCCATGGCGACAGACCCATCCATCATCCTGGCGGATGAACCGACCGGAAACCTGGATTCGCGGTCGGCCGAGACCGTGCTGCAGTTGTTTGAGAGCCTGGCAGAAAGCGGGAAAACCATCCTGATCGTGACCCATGACCCTTCCATCACCGAACGGACGGATCAGACGATCATTCTCTCTGATGGCGAGATCATTGATGAAGCGATTGCCCGGGCACTGCCGCTGCTTTCACACCCGCAGATGCTGGCAGCTACAAAAAATGCCAAAAAACTGAAGGTAAATGCCGGCGAGACGATTTTGCAGCAGGGAAAACCGGTCGATCATTTTTTCATGATCGTTTCCGGCGAGGTAGAGGTCATGGTCAGCAGTGATCTTGTCAGGGATGTATCGATCGCCAGGCTGGGGCATGGGCAGTTTTTCGGTGAAGTTGAATTGGTGCATGGCGGTCATTCGCTTGCCAGTGTGAAGGCAGGTAAAGACGGGGTTGAACTGGCCCTGCTGCCAAGACAGGTTTTCTTTGACATGATCGATCAATCCCCGCTGACAAGGCAGGTGATCCATGAAGTTTCTTCCAACAGATTGACAGAAAACACACTCAGGGCGGGCGACAGATGAACCAACCTTTGCAGCCCGACCTGTTAAAACCGCGCTGGCGGAAAGTGCTGACCGACCTGTGGAATGACAAGACCCGTACAGGGCTGGTTGTGTCATCCATTGCTGCCGGTGTGTTTGCGATCGGTATGATCATGAGCTCGTACGTCATCATGGCGGATAATATCAACCGAAGTTACGCTGCAGTCAACCCGCCAAACATCGAGGTATGGACACAGCCCTTTGATAATGACCTGGTTGATGCAGTGAAAAAAGTGGATGGCGTTGAAGATGCCCAGGGACGGCAGATCATTGAGATGCGTGCCCGGCGCGGAAGTGAGAACTGGCAGAATCTGACTCTGATCGGTCTCTCGGATCTTCACAGCAAGGTGAACCTGCTGACAGCTGTTGAAGGGACCATCTACCCGCAAAAAGATGAAGTGCTGATAAGCCAAAATCTGGTTCACAAAACAGGTCTTCACCCCGGTGATATGATCGAGATCGAAATGCCGGATGGCGTAAAACACACTTTGAAGGTCGTTGGACTGGTGACAGATCAAACTGCAGCCAAACCTGATTTGAACTCCCCGAACAACGCTTTTGTGACCATGCCGACCCTGCGAACATTCGGGCTGGACCTGCAGTTCAACGATATGTATGTAACCGTTAAAGGCGATGGTTCCAACCTGAATACTATCAAGCAAATTTCGGAGTTGGTAAAAAAGCAGGTGAAAGACAGCGGGCGAACCGTGCTGAAAGTGGAAACAAACCGCTCAGATCAGCACCCAATGGCAGACATTGTTCTGGCGGTGCTGGGTCTGCTGATTGCACTGGGCGGCATGATCACCCTTCTGAGCAGCTCATTGATCATCAATACCCTGAATGCACTCCTAACTCAGCAGCTGAGGCAGATCGGGATCATGAAGCTGGTGGGGG
>CAZBRI010000494.1:0-2706 GCA_964494055.1 uncultured Anaerolinea sp. | reverse complement strand
CTCAAAAGATTGTTACCTATGATTTCGCCCGCCTGATGGACGGCGCCAAAGAAGTCAAGTGCTCCGAATTCGGTGACGCGATCATCGCGAATATGTAATTATGTTATAAAGAAAACAAAAAGATGGTCTGTTTAAAAGCAGGCCATCTTTTTGTTTGAGCAGGTATGGCATATTATTTCACCTTGGCAAAAAAGATTGAGAAAATGGTTAGTGAATGGTGATTTATTATCAGGTATTACTGGAAAAAAATACATTATAATTTTTTCGAATTAATCCTTAATAAAATAATAGGAGTACAAGATGCCCGAAATAACTTCAGCAGAAAAGAATGGACATATCCGACACATGGTAACAATTGAACCAGACGAAAAAGTCATGCTCTGCAGCTGCTACAAATCCGCAAAATTCCCCTTATGTGACCTTTCGCATGCTGCTTGCGAGGGTGAAGTTGGGCCGGTTATCGTTCAATTAGCGCAGTCTCCAACGGAAAAAAAGCCTGAATAAATTATTTCAACATGTTCCAGGATAAGAAGCTGCTCTCAAAGGCAGCTTCTTGTGTTTTAAATCTGTTTCAGCTGAATGATATGCCGCTGAAATTAATTAATGCTGTATTTCTCCAACAAGATAGGAAAAGGGGCTATTATCTCGGGTAATGACAAAAAAAATCATCTGCCAGAATTTCCGGCAGATGATTTTTTTTATTGTGGAAAAACTTTTATTACGGTTTTGGTGTCGGGACCGATGTCGGCAGGGCTTTTGCGTCTGCGTCGGTCTTCGGCATGCCGGCTGCGATCCAGCGCTGGAAGACATCGATGATATCTGCTTTAACCGATTTATTTGGCGGCATGCTGTTGATGATGATGGTGTTCGGGTCAGCCGGGTCCGTGATTGACTTGCCCTGTATCACCAGCAGAAGCTGGGAATTATTATCTCCTGCTTTAACACTCGGTGCATTATCACCTGTAGTCAGAATGTTCTGGTAGGTATCCATCCAGAATTCGTTATTTTCTTTTCCCTGTCGGTGACATGAGATGCAGTAACGTTGTACTATCGGTGCGATGTGCACATCATAGGACGGGATTTCGCCGGCAGCCAAGGCTGGATACAAAGGTTTCAGTACCGGTTTTTCAAAGCGGTCATCCCACATGTAACGCATGAAAGTCACGACGTTGTCGATCTCGCTCTTTGAAAGACCTTCTGCGTTGTAGGCTTTTCCGAACGGGTTCATGCCGGCAGTTGGTCGACCAAAAGCGATCACTTCAGCCATGGCAGCATCATTCAGGGTGTAAAGCACATCCTTGTTGTTGATGGCCATGATTTGCTTGCCTTCCAAGCCTTTGACGCCGGTAATTTCAATAACTTTACCGTCATCTCCGTGACATTCTACGCAGTTAACCGCGTAGAGATCCTGCCCGGCTGTGATTTGTTCTTCGAGAGTGTTGGCTACGGCTGCCTCGGTAACAGCTGGTGCCTGGTATAAAGCGAGAACTGCGCCGGTGAAACCGATCATCAGGATCACGGTGATAACAGATGTCCAGATCATGGTTTTATTGCTGGTCTTTTTGAAGACAAACGCCATCAATACCAGAAGCAGGTAAGCCAGCCCGGGAATTATAAGCCCGCCGATGGTCTGCAGAGTGCCAACCAGGGTCGGCCCGGTTGGGACGTCTGACATCATGGTCAGCGAGATCATGCTGACTACCAGTATTCCCATAATGGAGATCGGGAAAACCCGCTTGCTGTAGTGCCGTTCGTATTTTTTATCCAGGAAGGGCATCAATACCAGCAGCAGAATGGCAATGGTTGGAATGACAACAGTTGCCAGCCACTCAATTTTTCCGAGCAGCGGGATCTGCCCATACAGGGCAAGGAATTTGAAAAGAAACAGGAAATACCACTCGGGCCGGGGTACATACGAAGTGTCACTCGGATCCGCTTTCGGTTCTCCCGGCACGCCGATAAAGGAAGCCAGAAGGACCAGCAGGAGGAAAATGGCCAGTGACATGATAGCGTCTTTGAAGATGCTGTCCGGCCAGAAAAGTTCGCCTTTATGTAACGCCTCTTCGTAGCGTTTTTTGATCTTGGTCTTGATATCGTTATTCATGGCGTTTTCCTTAATCCTCCTTTTCCGGGAAGTGGGATTCGCCGTGCTTGATGATCAGGTAAAGGTGCACGCCGATCAGGGCGATCAGAACAGCGGGCAGGATCCAGATATGTGCTGCAAAAAAGCGCTGCAGTGTCAGCGCGCTCAGGTTTGCGCCGCCCCGCAAGGCTTGCAGGATGAAATCACCCAGCATTGGAACAGATCCGGCGATTTGGGTCGCCACAGTAGTAGCCCAGTAGGCTTTCTGATTCCACGGCAGCAGGTAACCGGTAAAGCCCATTCCGAGCGTCAGCAGCAGCAGCCCGACACCGATCAGCCAGGTAAGTTCACGGGGATACTTATAGGATGCGGTGACGAAAACACGCAGCATGTGGATAAAAACCACCAGCACCATCAGGGTTGCGCCCCAGTGATGAATACCGCGCACCAGCCAGCCGAAGGCAACCCCGTTCATAATGTACTGAATACTATCGTAAGCGTGATCTGGTGATGGCGTGTAATACACGGAAAGGAAGATACCGGTTGCCGCTTGCAATATAAACAAGAATAAACTGGCAGAGCCCAGGGTATTCCACCTGTCTCTTATACACATCTCCGAGCCC
>CAZBRI010000493.1:0-2713 GCA_964494055.1 uncultured Anaerolinea sp. | reverse complement strand
AAGTCAAATAGACGCGGATTTCCCTAATTGCATATTAATGTTATTATGCTAAAATATTGGATAGTTTTTAATTTTACACATTGGTACGATATTTTTGCGAGGAGCCTGAAATGAAACCAATAAAACCAATCCTGTACTTTTTATCCGTAATATTGATTGTTGGTATGGCTTGTAATTTAATGTCATCAACTCCATCAAATACGAATGATAGCGGCGGCGGTCAGACCTCAAATGAGAATTCTGCCCCTGAACCGACTTCAAAACCCAGCAGCAATTCAGACAGTTCTGCCATTGGGAATCTCAGTGATGCTCAAAAAGCAGTGATTCAAATCGAGTCTCAGGGCACCTTTGTGGATTCGCAGGTTGGCCTGGTAGTAAACGGCGCCGGCCGGGGCTCAGGCTTCATCATCGATCCTTCCGGTATTGCTGTTACCAATAATCACGTTGTGACAGGATCAGCATTATTAAAAGTTTGGGTTGAAGGAAAGCAATATAATGCAAGGATTCTTGGAGTATCAGAATGTTCAGACCTGGCAGTTATCAAAATTGATGGCGGTCCATTCCCTTATTTAGACTGGTATCAGGATACAGTTAAAACAGGGCTGGAAGTTTATGCTGCCGGCTTCCCGCTCGGTGAACCGCAATTCTCTCTCACAAAAGGAATTATCTCGAAAGAAAAAGCTGACGGCCAGACCAGCTGGGCATCATTGGATTATGTCCTTGGTCATGATGCGACCATTAACCCCGGAAATTCAGGCGGTCCATTAATCTCAGGAGATGGCAAAGTCGTCGGTATAAATTACAGCAGCCTGGCTTCAGCAAATCAATATTTTGCAATCGATGAAAAAACTGCTAAACCCGTTGTTGATGAACTTTCCGCGGGTAAAGATATTGATTCTATCGGTATTAATGGAACGGCTGTTAAATCTAATGACGGGACTTTCTCGGGGATCTGGGTAGCCTCTGTCAAATCCGGTTCACCTGCTGATAAATCCGGCATCAAAGCTGGGGATATTCTTTATCAGCTGGAAGGCCTTGTCCTGGCAACCGATGGGACAATGAAAGATTACTGCAGTATTTTACGCACTCATAAACCGGATGATACGCTTTCATTATCGGTTATTCGATATGCAAGCGGTGAGCTGCTTGAAGGGCAATTAAACGGCCGTGAATTAGCAGTGACCAAAAAATTTGACGTAGGCACGGCGGCAATTCCGGCGGATCGAGCGGCGGTTCAAGCGGAGGCACGGGCAGTTCTGGCAGCGGAGCTGATTATTTCACTGAAAACTTTGATGGAAATATTGATAATTACACCTATTTTGAGTGGCATGAAAAATACAGTGATGCCCCGACTGATAGTTCGCTTGTCCCCACCACTAAAGATGGATACCTGGTGTTTGATATCAACAGCAAACAGAAATACGTATATGTCAGTTATACTCCCTACAAATATACGGATGTGCGCCTGGACCTGAGTGCTGACAACCGGGGCAAAAACAGCAATTCTGTTTCACTTATCTGTCGTTACAGCGATGAAGGCTGGTATGAAGCCAACGTCCAGAACGATGGTTTATACTCTATACTTGCCTATGTAGTTGCAGACGGCAAATATTACAATATCTATAACGGCGGATCTAACCTGATCAAACAGGGAAAAGATACGAATGATTACACATTTATCTGTAATGGCAGCGACCTTACATTAGGTGTGAATGGAACAGTGGTTAAGAAAATTGCTGATAAAAAATATAAACTCCGCGAGGGATTGGTCGGTTTTGGAGTATCTTCATTCGAAGCCCTTCCAGTTCTTGTAGAAGTAAATACTTTCCAGGTCAGTCAGCCTTAAATTGTATTCGTTCTGAAACAGGCCGCCAATTGTAGGCGGCCTGTTTTTATTTTTTCTATGTGACGTTAACGTATTTCTATTATTCATGTATTATCCTACGCTTAGTTGTAATTCAAAAAGTTAAATACGAAACTTTCAAAGTTTCTAAACTAAGGAGAGAGCTATGGGTAAGATTATTGGAATTGATCTTGGAACAACGAACAGTGTCGTTGCTGTAATGGAAGGCGGACAGCCGACCGTTATTACAACTGCAGAAGGAGGCAGATTATGCCCATCAGTTGTAGCATTCAACAAGAGCGGCGAACGGATGGTTGGGCAAACTGCCAAACGGCAGTCTGTGATCAACTCAGAGAACACTATTTATTCCATAAAAAGGTTCATTGGACGACGCTTTGAAGAAACCAGCGCCGAGCGGAAGATGGTACCTTACACAGTTGTTGAAGGTCCGACTGATGATGTGCGTGTGAAAGTACCATTAACCGGTAAAGAATACAGCCCGCAAGAAATCAGCGCCATGATCCTGGCTAAATTGAAAGCAGACGCTGAAGCCTACCTTGGTGAAGCTGTCACTGAAGCTGTTATTACGGTACCCGCGTATTTTAATGATACCCAACGTCAGGCAACCAAGGACGCCGGCCGCATTGCAGGTCTGGATGTAAAAAGAATTATCAATGAACCGACAGCTTCTGCCCTTTCATACGGTTTGGACAAAAAAGCCAATGAACTCATTCTTGTCTTTGACCTTGGCGGCGGTACTTTTGATGTATCGGTTCTGGAAGTAGGCGATGGCGTGATTGAGGTTAAGGCTACCAATGGTGATACAGATCGGAAGAGCGTCGTGTAGGGAAAGAGTGTTCAGAGCCGTGT
>CAZBRI010000492.1:0-2713 GCA_964494055.1 uncultured Anaerolinea sp. | reverse complement strand
CACCGGGGCACCGCCTACCATCACCTTGATGGATGAACGCATACCAGCCTTTTCGAGACCTTCGATTACTTCGCGCTGCTTGACCATGGTTGTTGTCAGAAGTGCGCTCATTGCCACTATATCGGCATTGACTTCCCGGGCTTTATCCAGGATCTTTGCGGTGGAGACATCAACACCCAGGTCATAAACCTGGAAACCGGATGCAGAGAGCATTGTCCCGACAAGTGATTTACCGATCTCGTGAATGTCCCCTTCAACGGTTGCAAGCACCACTTTACCCAGCATTGTTCGGGAGCTGCCGCGTTTTTCCATTTCTGGTTCAAGTGTCTGTACGGCGGCTTTCATGGCTTCGCCGGCCATCACCAGTTCTGGAAGAAAAGCATCACCGCAGGAGAAGGATTCTCCCACCTGGTTGACGCCGATTACAAACCCCTTGGTGATCGCATCCAGTGGATCAATACCGGCATTTATTGCTTCCTTCGCCAGTTCAATGGATGCATCCGAATCACCATCAATAATGCTTTGGGCCATCTTTTGGAACAATTCAGCTGTCATACTATTCTCCTTTGATGAAACGATGTAAATTGCGAAACATTCGATAATGTCAAATTAATTCAAACCGCTGTCTCGACAGCAGGTTGATGATGGATGATTTAATGACTGAGGGCCGGGTGCGGAAAAGCAAGCAGGTTGTTTTCTTTCTCAAGCAGCATGTCCTGCGGAATCTTAAGATATTGCACCAGTTCCAGCCCCAGGTTCTTAATATGAACAAAGACGTTTTGGGCAACCAGCTCGGCATCGCCAGCAGCAATAGAATCAACAATCGCACGGTGTTCTTCATGCTCTTTCGTCAGGCTCGGCACCAGCAGGGCAGGATACCTGAACATGTATTCATACAGCATCCAGTCCGGAAAATGATGGGAGGTGATGTCATAAAGACGGGTCAGCAGCACATTTCCGCTGGCAGCCACGATCGCGTGATGAAATTCCCTGTTGATCTGCATCTGTGCAGACATATCATTGAGCGTTTTCAGATCCCCGGTCTTTTTAAGCATTTCGTATAGCTTAACAATATCGTCCTGGCTCCGGTTCCGTGCAGAGGCTGCTGCAGCTGTACTCTCCAGCAGTAAACGCATGGCATAAGAATCAACGATTTCTTCAGTCGTCAGCTGCAGAACACGCACACCCCGGTAGGGAATCCGTTCTGCCAGGCCGGAGGACACAAGCGAATCCAGTGCTTCGCGCACCGGTGTCTGGCTGACACCCAGCTGCGTGGAAATATCCTCCTGCCTTAACCATTCACCGGGAGCATAATTACCGGAAATGATCCGTTTGTGAAGGACATCAAAAATCTCTTCACGCATGGACTTCCGTTCCAGGAGATCGACAGGTTCGATAATCTTTTCTTTTTCCATCTGCTTTGCGGTCCTTAAAAGTTAACCGAACATTTCGAGAAAAAGACTTTTTATGTTCACAAAATTGATATGCATATTATACATTATATATAATATTTCCGCCCGGGATTCTTTCTTTTTTATTTTTTGAGAAAGGGTCAAGATATTAAATAATTTCTCTTAAATTCTTAGAAGCTAAATAATATGAATGACCCACTAAATCGTGGCTCTACTCGCAAGTAGAGTTTTTTGCGCATGCTCTCTGCGCAAAAAACTTTACAATATATATTTCTGATATAAAAATAAATTCATAAATTCCACCCTCAGCTTCAAGTCCATGAATCGAAAAAAAAGACGCCGAAGCGTCTTTGTTCTTTATAAAATACCCCGCATATGCCGTGTGCTGCAAAGTTTTGAACCTGCTTTCGCAGGTGGGCCCCTATTCAGGCTGCTCCGCCTTGGCACTGGCCTATCGCGTTGCGTCCGAAAAAAAGGAACCCGTTTGGGGGGTGTTGGCTCAAAACCGAGGGTGCAGCATCACGCACACTGCAGGGTAATTTTCTTATACCACAATCTGCCTTCGGCGGGGAGAGGCTGGATCACTTTCTTTATCTTTGTGAACCGACTGGTGTCCTTTTTCAGAATCAGGGTCATCCTGCAGTAATTTGACTGCATGATCCAGCACCGGCAGAACAACTTCCAGGTTCTCTTTTGCCCCATTGGGGCTGCCCGGCAAATTGATAATGATTGTTTTTTGCCGGATACCAGAGATTGCCCTGGACAGCATGGCGTGCGGTGTGATCTGCATACTCCGTGACCGCATTGCTTCGTCCAGCCCGGGGGTCAGGCGCTCCAGGACAGACCGGGTTGCTTCAGGTGTGATATCGCGGACTGCAAAACCCGTCCCGCCGCTGGTCAGAATGATGTCAATTCCGCCGGAATCAGACCAGCTGATCAGTTTCTGCTGGATCAATTCCATTTCATCCGGCACGATGGCGGTGATAACAACTTCACCTTTATTTGCCTCAATTAAAGCCTTCAGCGCCGGTCCTGATAAATCATCCCTTTCACCTCTTGAAGAACGATCTGATACAGTCAGGATTGCGTATCGCATAATCAGTCTCCTTGAAAGGAAAACTTCCTGCCGGGGATATTTTGCCTAACTGATGGCTCCCAGCCCGGATTTGATCGTATCGATCAATAAATTTGGCATATATGGTTTGAGCAAAAAGGAATTAGCCCCGGCTGCCAGGCATTCATCGGATAGGTTCATACCTGACTGCATGATGACATATATGCCTGCCATGTCTGCCTCTGCC
>CAZBRI010000491.1:0-2714 GCA_964494055.1 uncultured Anaerolinea sp. | reverse complement strand
TAAACACCTGCAGTCACCATGGTAGCCGCATGGATCAGTGCGGACACCGGTGTAGGGCCGGCCATCGCATCTGGAAGCCAGATATACAACGGAATCTGCGCCGATTTACCAGCCACACCTACCAACAGGAAGATGGTGATCCAGAGTATTACACCCGGAGATGCACTCCCGACCGCTGCAAAAACTTCAGAAAAATTGGTAGAACCAAACTGCCAGAACATCATAAATGCTGCCAGCAAAAAGCCGAAATCGCCGACACGGTTGGTAATAAAAGCTTTTTTGGCGGCATTCGAATTTGCAAACGAGGGCCGGCCGAGGGTATCCATGTCATACCAGAAGCCGATCAGCAGGAAGGAGCACAAACCGACACCCTCCCAGCCGACAAACAACATCATGTATGAATTCCCGCTGACCAGGACCATCATGGCTGCGATGAACAGGTTCAAAAAGACAAAGAAACGGCGATAGCGGCCGACATCATTTTTGAAGCGTACATCTTCATGCATATAACCGATGGCATAAATATGGATCAGAGTCCCAACGCCAGAAACCACCATCATCATGGTAACGGAAAGGGTATCAACCCTGAAGGTCCAATCGATGGCAAGTTTACCGATATGGATCCACTCTGCAACATGAACAGATTTACCTTCAGGAAAAATTGTAAGAGAATAAAGCTGGAGGAGGGCAACCACGAATGCAAAACCTGAAGCAGACGCCGCAACTGTACCAACACCTTTTTCACCTAGTTTGTGCCCGATAAGGAGGTTGATCAATAATCCAATGATCGGGAGATAAACGATCCAGGGTACGAGAGAAAAGAACAAGCCGGAAGTAGTTTCCATAAAATATTTTTATCCCTTCAGGCTATTGATTTGATCGATATCGATGCTTTGTTTGCTTCGGAAGATCGACACGATCAAAGCAAGACCGACAGCCACTTCCGCAGCTGCAACAGTCATCACAAAAAACACGAATATCTGACCATTGTATACAGAGGTTGTATTCATCGTGGAATACATTCTTGCAAAGCTGACAAACGTCAGGTTTGCCGCATTGAGCATTAATTCAACCGACATAAACACCACCATGGCATTTCGGCGGATTAATACTCCCATGGCACCCATGGTGAACAAAACTGCAGCCAGCGCGAGGTAATAATTCACTGGGATCATATTTATCCCCTCGCTCCTTTCTCTTCGGTCATATTTCCGCCGGGAATTTCCCTGCGGGGTTGTTTGGTCAGAATAATTGCACCCACCATGGCGACAAGCAGCAGGATGGATGTGATTTCAAAAGGAAGCAGGTAAACAGTGAATAATTTTACAGCAAGTGGTGCTGGCGCCGCATCTGCCGTGCTGGTGGCGACAACCAGGTCTGTGCTGGAAATTTTCTGCAGAACAAGGTACAACACCAAACCAATCATGCTCAAGCCCAGAATAGCAGCTGGTACGATGCTCTTCCATTTGAATTCAGCAGGGATCAATTCAGAACCAAGCAGCATGATCACGAAAAGGAATAAAACCATGATCGCCCCGCCGTAAACAGTCACCTGAGATAGGGCAATGAATGGCGATCCAAGGATCAAATAAAATATTGCGACTGTACCAAAGTTCAACACCAGGTACAAAGCTGAGTAAACCGCGTGACGGCTTAATAGCATGCCGGCCGCGGTCGCAATGGCGGTCAAAGCAAGGATAATAAACAGGATCATTTCACCGGACATTCGTCACCTTTACCTTTGGCTATTCTAGTGAATCTTGCATTTCTGGAATAGATCTTGTGAATTTACCTGCTTCAGTGACCTGCGGTGTGGGAGATCCGCTCACAGGTACTGGAACGATCAGCATGTCCTTGGTATAGATCGAATCTCTCCGGCTGAGGAAGGTCAATTCGTAATTATCTCCCAGAACAATCGCTTCTGTGGGACAGGCATCTTCACAAAAACCACAGTAAATGCAGCGCAGCATATTGATCTCGTATGTGCTGGCGTATCGTTCACCGGGTGAAAAACGTTTTTCATCTGAATTTTCAGAAGACTCAACAAAAATAGCGTCTGCCGGGCAGGCTGCAGCACATAATGCGCAACCAATGCATTTTTCCAGCCCGTTATCATAACGTTTTAACTCATGACGGCCGCGGTAACGTTTTGAAACCTGTCTTTTTTCCTCCGGGTACTGGATGGTCACAGGTTTTTCAAACATGGTCATGAGGGTGGTTTTCATACCACCGATCATTTCAAGGAAAGGTTCAACCAGCCGCATAGACTTTCCTCCTTAGCGCACGATCAACCAAGCCGATCGTCAGAAATCCAAGAAATACTGAAACGACGGGGGTGAAGAATTTGAACATCGGATTATAGGAAGCAAGTAATATTCCTATCGAGGATACCAATACGATAGAGAGTGAAAGAGGCAGCATAACTTTCCAACCGAATGACATCAGGCGGTCATAACGGATTCGAGGCAGGGTAGCGCGGGCCCAGATCATTCCAAATAAAAGGACGATAATTTTCAAGAACATATAAACCGGGCCAAGCAGGGCAAAACGATCGACGCTCAGGAATGTGTCCTTGAGGAACCAGAACTCGCGGTAACCACCAAAGAATATTGTGGCGGAAATGGCTGAAATGGCAATCATCTTGGTATATTCAGCCATGAAGAACAGCGCAAACTTCATTCCAGAATATTCCACGTGGTAACCGGCCGTCAGTT
>CAZBRI010000490.1:0-2730 GCA_964494055.1 uncultured Anaerolinea sp. | reverse complement strand
AACAGTCCTGAAGTCGAGGGTGTCACGTTCACCGGTTCCTATGATGTCGGCATGAAAATGTACCGTGACTATGCCAATGGCCGATTTGTCCGTCCGATGGTTCTTGAGCTCGGCGGCAAAAACCCGGCCATTGTCACCCGTAATCGGAACCTGGATGATGCAGCACAGGGCATCATTCGCTCTGCTTTTGGCTTACAGGGTCAGAAGTGCTCAGCAGCCAGCCGCGTTTACATTCAAGAAGAAGTTTACGATGTCCTGATCGGAAAATTGAAGGATGCTACTGAAAAATTAACGATCGGTCATCCGACCGACCGGAAAGTTTTCCTGGGACCGGTTGTAAATAAATCATCCTACGAAGATTTCCAAAACTTCAATGCTGAAATAGCCAAAGCTGGTAAATTCCTGACAGGCGGGAATGTCCTGACTGATGGTGCAAACGCCAAGGGCTATTTCTGCGCTCCGACATTTGCCGTCGACTTACCCTACAGTCACCGGCTTTGGAAATATGAGATGTTCCTGCCGATTACGACTATCGGAAAATTCAAGACACTCGACGAAGCCATGGTTATGGCTAATGATGTAGATTACGGCTTGACTGCCGGCATGTATGGCAGCGAAGAAGAAGCTGAATACTTCTTTGACAAGATCGAAGCCGGTGTTACCTATGCGAATAGGCCTCAAGGTGCAACAACGGGTGCCTGGCCTGGTTTCCAACCCTTCGGTGGATGGAAGGGCTCAGGTTCCAGCGGGAAAAACGCTGGAGGTTATCATTACGTTCAGCTTTACATGCACGAACAAATTCGAACAATGATACGCCCTAAGAAATAACTTACACAATTCAAGCCCCCTTCCGGAAATTCAAAGGAAGGGGGCATTCTTGAACCATCATTTTTTTTATTATTTCAAATTTATCAAACTGCTATGGACGAAGAAACAGATTCAAACTCATTCATATCAAAAATCGGTACATTCCTGCTGCTTGTTGGCGGGATTGTTATCGTCCTGTTTATTGCATCTGATATTGGTGATCAGACTTATTTCCGGTTATTTTTTATTGGCATCATCCTTTTGACAGCAGGTTTCATGCTGAAAAAAAAATCGCCAAGGCATCAAGAAGACAGCAACCGATTTGTATTTATCCGCCGTCTTAATAAAAACAGGCTGGACAAAAAAAACAAAAATTAACAAAAAACATTCTAAAAATATTTATACTTCCATCAAGGACCATATGTCAAAATTAATCTCGTTAACCGAAGCTGTCTCAACTTATGTGAGTGATAACGATATTGTTTATGCAGCCGGCTTCACACACCTTATACCCTTTGCAGCCGGTCACGAAATTATTCGACAAGGAAAAAAAAATCTCACTTTAGCCCGGGCGACTCCCGATTTGATTTATGACCAAATGGTGGCAGCCGGTTGTGCTAAAAAGGTTATTTTTTCTTATATGGGTAATCCCGGAGTCGGCTCGCTCAGAATCGTTCGTTCAGCAATCGAGAAGGACGAGATTGAATGGGAAGAATATTCGCATTTTGGCATGATAACCAGGCTTCAAGCAGGAGCTTCAGGACTGCCATTTTTGCCCATGAATCAAACAGGCGCGACAGACCTGGAAAGAGAAAATCCTAATATCAAGCGTGTCATAGATCCATATTCAGGGGCTGAAGTGATTACTGTCCCTGCTCTGAATCCTGATGTGGCCATTGTTCATGTGCAGCGTTGTGATAAGCATGGTAATGCGCATTTATGGGGAATAGTTGGAGAACAAAAAGAAGTGGCTTTTGCCTCAAAAAAAGTTATCCTGACAGCAGAAGAAATCGTGGATGAAGAAATCATCCGTTCCGATCCGAACCGAACATTGATCCCAGGATTTATTGTCAATGCTGTTTGTCATGTTCCTTATGCGGCTCACCCGAGCTATGCCCAGGGTTATTATGACAGGGACAATGAGTTTTACCTGAATTGGGATAAAGTCAGTGAGTCACCCGAATTAACAAAAAAATATTTGGATGAATGGGTATACGGTGTGAAAGATCGAAATGAATACTACGAAAAATTAGGTTCTCAAAAACAAAACAGCCTTAAAATTCAATCCCGATTGAGTGCGACTGTTGATTACGGTAACTATTAATTAATTGCCTTGTCCTTTATTATGATTCCTTATACAAATTATGGAGGTTCTGGTTCTTCTTTGCATTTTTTGCATGCGAATGGCTACCCTCCTGATTGCTACAAAATATTACTGGAAAAATTTACTGATCAATACCAGGTGAGTGCAATGCATCAAAGACCTTTATGGCCGCATTCAAAGCCTTCAGAGATTGGTGCCTGGCAGCCATTAACCGATGATTACCTGTTATTTGTTGATGAAAAGAAACATAACCCGATCACCGTTGTTGGTCATTCAATGGGAGCGATCGTGGCTTTACGGGCAGCCATTCGCCGCCCGGATCACTTTCACAGCCTGATTTTGATCGATCCGGTTTTGTTCACTCCACAGTTTATAGCAGTTTACAACCTGGTTAAAATTATCGGTCTTGCGAACAAGTTTCATCCTTTGATCGCAGGTGCGTTGAAAAGAAGAAGAGAATTTTCAGATCTGGACCATCTATTTAATATTTACCGCCGGAAAAGAGTATTCAGATATTTTAGTGATGCTGCTTTAACGGCTTATATCAAGGGCAGATCGGAAGAGCACACGTCTGAACTCCAGTCACCTGAAGCTAACTC
>CAZBRI010000489.1:0-2735 GCA_964494055.1 uncultured Anaerolinea sp. | reverse complement strand
TACACGGCTCTGAACACTCTTTCCCTACACGACGCTCTTCCGATCTGCTGGATCTCAGCCGCCTGGAGCAGAAACAAGCGGTGGGTGAGAGACAGCCGGCATCTGTTTATTTATTATTCAACGATGCCATCGAGGCCATATTACCTGCCACCGAAGGCCGCGAACAATCCATCAAATCAAATACAGATGATAATTTACCTTCCGTGTTTGTTGACCTGGATATGATCCGCCGGGTATTGATCAATTTAATGGAAAATGCTGCAAAATATACCCCGGTCGGCGGGCAGCTAGAGGTTGGGGCTACAAATTTCGGTGATTTCATACAGTTGTATGTGCAGGACAACGGACCAGGCATTCCTGAAATTGAAGCGGACCGGATCTTTGATAAATTTACCCGCCTGAAAAACAATAACGGCGCACGCGGACTGGGCGTGGGTCTGGCATTTTGCAAACTGGCTGTTCAAGGACACGGCGGCCGTATCTGGGTGGAGCCGGCACCCGAGAGAGGTTCCAAATTTATTTTTACACTCCCAGTGAAGAAAGTGTAAAACATTTCATTCAATATTCTTTCCCCTTTACCTGTTTTTTTAGCAATGGTTTCTGGCGAAAAATAAAATAATTGTACTTTTGAAGGAGTTACTATGCAGGCACTTGCCAACCAGGTTTTTATTGAAGAACAATACCCCGGAGTGACTCTGGGTGTAATCGCCCTGCCGCACGGACTGATACAAATCGACGCCCCGCCCTCACCTGAAGATGCGCGCTCCTGGCGGGCTGCCCTGCTCAACCTGAACAGCGGCGTGGAAAGATTATTGATCAACCTTGATGGTCATCCCGACCGGACGCTGGGCGCACGTGCCATGGAATGCACAATCGTGGCAAACGAGAAAACAGCCGAAACTTTTAGAAGCCGCCCGAACACCTTCAAAGCTCAGGGTGAAGAAACCGGTGCGGATTGGGAATCGGTGGTGGGCCTGGGCAGCATCCGCTGGGCACCGCCAGAAATTACCTTCACATCCACCATGCGCATCGAGTGGAGCAATTTTTCTGTTTTGCTGGAACATCACCCCGGGCCGACAGCTGGTGCCTGCTGGGTGATACTGCCTGAACCCAAAATAGTCTTTATCGGCGACCTGGTTGTTAAAAATCAGCCTCCTTTCCTGGCCAACGCCAACCTGGAAGAATGGATCAAATCACTGGATCAACTCCTGGCAGGCTACCGGGATTACACCATCGTCAGCGGACGCAGCGGGGTGGTTACGGCTGCGAACGCACAAAGCCAGCGGGAAAAAATCAGCAGCCTGCACGAAAGTCTCGAAGCCCTGGCCAAACAGGGAGCCGGGCCGGACGCACTGGAAAGCCTGATCCCGGGCATGATGCCTGGCGGAAAGTCATCAGAACACCAGAAACAATATGTTCAGAGACTGATTCACGGTCTGAGGCATTATTACGCCCGCCATTATAAAGTTACCGGTCCGATCGACGAGAGCGAGGAATAAAGTGGAAAATCCATACCTGCCTGTCTTTGAACTAACCCGCGGGAAGATCGTTGAATGCATTCATTTTGGCGCAGCCGCGGTGGTCGATTCGCATGGCCGCCTGCTGGCTTCCCTGGGTGATCCGCAGCTGACCACTTTTTTACGTTCCAGCGCAAAACCATTCCAGGCACTGCCCTTTATTCAAATGGGCGGGCATGAGAAATATAAACTCACCCCGAGGGAAATCGCCCTGATGTGTTCTTCACACTCTGGCACCGATGAGCATGTGGAAGCCGTCAGCGGCATGCAGGCCAAGATCGGGGTGACGGTTAATGACCTGATGTGCGGTCTTCATTACCCGATCCATGAAGCCAGTGCCGATGCCATGAAAGTGCGCGGGGAGCTGCCCACACCCTACCGGCACAACTGCTCAGGTAAACACACCGGCATGCTGGCTCACGCCCGGCTGCGCGGTGCTCCGACCGAAAATTACATCGACTTCCAGCACCCTGTACAGGTCAGTATTTTGAAGGCTTTTTCCGAAATGTGCGGGCTGCAGACCGAACAGGTGGAATTGGGCATCGACGGCTGCTCTGCACCCAACTTTGCCGTTCCGCTTTACAACGCCGCCCTGGGGTATGCCAGGCTGTGTGATCCCTTTGACCTGACGCCTGAGCGTGCAGCTGCCTGCCGGACGATCAGTGCAGCCATGATGTCCAACCCGGATATGGTCGGCGGACCCGGCAGGTTCGATACTGCCCTGATGAAAACCGGTAAAGGGAAGATCCTGGTAAAGGGCGGTGCAGAAGGTTTCCAGAGTATCGGGCTGCTGCCCGGTGCACTGGGTCCGGGTTCGCCCGGGATCGGTATCGCGATCAAGATCAGCGACGGCGACCCTTCTGACAGGGCACGCAACGGTGTCGGGCTGGCCATCCTGAAAGAACTCGGTGCCCTGGACGAGACACAGCTGGCAGAGATGGCTTCATTCGGCCCGCAGATACAGCTGGAAAATTACCGCAAGCTCAAAGTCGGTGTTTCCCGTCCCACCTTCGCATTAAAACGATCGTAAACAACAAGCAGACGCAGGCTTTGCCTGCGTCTGCTTTTAATTCCAAAAACTGGCTGATCAAAAAGATGAATACATGACTGAGTTACAAGAACGCGCCCTGGCAATACACCACTCATTACTGGATTTCTACGGGGAACCGGTTTGGAGAACCCCTTTGCCTGCCATTGACGAACTGGTCTCCACCATTC
>CAZBRI010000488.1:0-2737 GCA_964494055.1 uncultured Anaerolinea sp. | reverse complement strand
ATCGTACAAGTATCCCCAAATTGGATAAAGGATCGTAACTACTATCAATGCGCCGGAATTTATGAGCCCCCATTGAAAATCATTTAGGTTGAATGTTTTACTGACGGGGATTTGAAGAGAACCGATTAAAAGCTTGTCGGTTTGGTGGAGCAGCATAAATAGTGCAAAAATTCCAACAACAAAACCTGGGTATAGATCTTTCTTTTTTGTCATCTCATTTTCCTCGTTCGGGTTATAAGATTTTTGTATGAGAGAGTTTACAACTATTTTTATATTGGGGCAAGCATTTACCGATTTTAGTTAATCCTCAAGCAGCCATTTTTGTGTAAATTGAACCGGGTAACCTGTATGGTAAAATCGCGCTTATGAATTACGCTGAAACGATTGCCAAACAAATCAATGTCAAGCCCTCACAGGTGGATGCAACCATTCGTCTTTTAGATGAGGGCAATACTGTTCCTTTTATTTCCCGTTACCGCAAAGAAATGACCGGTACCCTGGATGATGAGCAGGTCCGTATTGTTGCTGATGAAATTGTTCGATTAAGAGGGATAGATGATAGAAGATCAACCATCCTGGTCTCAATTGATGAACAAGGCAAGATGACCGATGAGTTACGATCTGCCATCAATTCGGCTGATACGATGACTGCCCTGGAAGATCTTTACGCACCTTATAAGCCAAAACGGCGGACAAGAGCCATGATCGCTAAAGAAAAAGGGCTTGAACCTCTGGCTGAAATGATCCTTTTGCAAAAGAAAGACAAGCGGGCAATCTCAGAAATTGCTTCTGATTTTATTACAGAACTTGTAACCACTTGGCAGGAAGCTCTGGATGGGGCAAGGGATATAGTGGCTGAAGCAATCAGCGATAATGCTGAAGTTCGCCGCAGCACCCGGGAAAAGGCTCTTAAATATTCGAAAGTATGCGCTGAAAAAATTGAAGACAGTGTGGACGAGAAGGGTGTTTATTCGAGTTATTACTCATTTGAAACACGGGTCGATAAATTGCAGCCACATCAGATATTAGCATTGAACCGCGGAGAAAAAGAAGGTATCTTAAAAATCCGGGTGGAATTTGTTGAACGGGATTGGAAACAAAATATCGAAGAAAATTTTGAAGCAGATATTATTTCACCGTTTGCTGATGAATTAATTCTTGCTCAAGAAGATGCGGCAAATCGGCTTTTGTTACCGTCCATCGAAAGAGATGTTCGAAGGACTTTGAGTGATAAGGCTGATGGGCACGCGATCAATGTGTTTGCCACCAATTTACGGGCTCTTCTTTCACTTCCGCCATTAGCCAACCAAACAGTCATCGGTCTAGACCCTGGATTTCGGACCGGGACAAAAGTTGCCGTCGTCGATCCCACTGGAAAGCTTTTGGATACCGGGACAATATATCCCCATGAACCCAAAAATGATTGGGCTGGTTCCCTGGCTGTCCTGGAAAAAATGATCAATCAGCACCAGGTTACCTTGATCACAATCGGAAATGGAACCGCTTCTAGAGAGACGGAAAAGCTGGCAGCAGAATTAACAAAAAATGCACCAAAGACCAAGTATTTAATCGTTAATGAAGCAGGGGCATCCGTTTATTCAGCCAGTCCATTAGCCAGGGCGGAATTTCCGGATCTGGATGTTTCAATCCGCGGAGCGGTGTCCATTGCGCGAAGGGCACAGGATCCGCTGGCTGAACTTGTAAAAATCGACCCTAAATCAATAGGTGTTGGTCTTTATCAGCACGATGTTGATCAAACAGCACTCGGCCATTCACTGGATGGGGTGATCGAAAGTGTTGTTAATAATGTCGGAGTGGATCTGAACACTGCCTCATCAGCATTATTGACGCATATATCCGGGATTGGTCCGAAACTTGCGAGTGCAATTGTCGCTTACAGGGATGAGAACGGCGAATTTAAATCAAGGCCGGAATTACGTAAAGTATCAGGCCTTGGACCCAAGGCTTTTGAGCAATCTGCGGGATTTCTCAGGATTAGAAATGGCAAAGATCCACTGGATGCGAGTGCGATACACCCTGAGAGTTATACGATTGCCAGGTTGATTTTAGAACGAGCCGGATTAAATCCATTTTCCCCGATCGCTGAACGGAAAACAGCCCTGGATAAATTATTCATGACTATTTCTCACGATTCCTTGGCAAAAGAACTTGGCTGCGGACTTCCCACTCTGAATGATATTCTTGAACAGTTAGTCCGCCCAGGAAGGGATCCCCGCGAAGAGGCACAGGCACCAATTCTGAGATCGGATGTCTTGAAAATGGAAGATCTTGGTTTAGGTATGGAGTTAAAGGGTACCGTGAGGAATGTGGTGGATTTTGGAGCTTTTGTTGATATTGGCGTGAAACACGATGGACTTTTGCACCGGACACAACTTCCATTTGGAACTGTCCTTAAAGTTGGAGATATTATAGATGTTGAAATATTGAAGATTGAAAAGGACCGTGACCGGATCGGTCTGGGCTGGGTAAAGCCAAAGGCTAAATAGGTTTTCTGCCCCGGGATTAATACCAAAATGAATATTTTTTGCACTAATTGCAAACGGCCTTATCCTGAAGAAGGAGCACCATACAAGTGCCCAAAATGCGGTGGTTTGTTTGATGCAGGACCGATTATTTTTGATCCTGACCAAGTTAGTAAAGCAGATAAAAGCATTTGGCGTTACCGGCATACAGATCGGAAGAGCGTCGTGTAGGGAAAGAGTGTTCAGAGCCGTGT
>CAZBRI010000487.1:0-2737 GCA_964494055.1 uncultured Anaerolinea sp. | reverse complement strand
TGTGAACTTGTATCCGCCGGCCTGGTGACTGGCAATATTTAAATCCATAGCCGTTCATTATATCACCTGGAATTATTTATATTTCTATTCAAATACCGTGCCTTAGTCTACCAATCGGGATAACCATTTCAAATATTTTAATTTTCATCTATAAAGGTATAATTTGATTATGACAACTACGAAGTTAACACACATAGATGAAAATGGGAAAGCACACATGGTGGATGTCAGTTTAAAAGATGATTCTGCCAGAATTGCCATTGCTCGCGGTGAAATAGTAATGAAAAAGGAAACGCTTGAATTGATTCAGAGTGGTTCCGTAAAGAAAGGGGATGTACTAACTGTTGCTCAAATTGCCGGAATTATGGCTGCAAAGAAAACATCAGAATTTATTCCATTATGCCATCCGATTGCTCTGACAAAAGTTGAAGTTGAATTTGAAATAGATGACCAATTACCAGGGATAAAAATTTCCGCAACCGCAAAAACAATCAGTAAAACGGGTGTAGAGATGGAGGCATTGACAGCAGTCAGTGTTGCGGCTTTAACGATTTATGATATGGCAAAGGCTGCTGAAAAAACGATGAAAATTCAAAACATCCGTCTTGTGGAAAAGCACGGCGGAAAAAGTGGAGATATTGTCAATGAATAAAAGCGAATTAATCAAAAAAATCAGTGAAGGCAGAAGCAGTCTGGAAATATGTTCGGCCAGGATCGATCCTGGAAAAATGGAGCTCATTATTCTTCATGGAGAATGGTCAATCAAGGATATGATAGGCCATCTGGGCTTTTGGGAAGATCGCATCGCCCTATTATTTGAAATTCTTAAATCAGGCAATGCTCCAGAACCGATGGAAAATATGGACCAGGTAAATCAACAATCTGTCATTGATTTTCACGATAAAAGCCTGAGTGAAATTGTGAATTTTGAAAAGGCAGCATATTTACAGCTTCTCAACCTGATAAACAATTCAAGCGAGATTGAATTGTTTGACCCGAATCACTTTCAATGGACCGAAGGGCGTCAATTTGCAGAGATAATTCTGGATAATACAACCGGGCATTATGAAGAACATATCCCTGAAATTACAGCATGGGAAAAAAGAATAGCTTAATTGTTCAATTAGTCTTGATGAAACTATAATTAATTATTTTTAGAAAATATGATATAGGATATGGAAATCAAATTAATGACATCGAGCGAATTCCCAACAATTTTTTCAATTACTGAAGATGAAATTGATCTAAATTCCCTGGTCAAAAGTATCACGCTCGAGACAACCGGGGCGGCTGCAGTATTTACCGGTATGGTGCGAGGGTCAACGACGCGCGGCGAACATCACGAAACCTCTTATCTTGAGTATGAAGCATATCAACCGATGGCCGAAAAAAAGATGAAGCAGGTGGCAGATGAGATACGCAGTAAGTGGCCTGTGATTCAGGGGATTGCCATCGTTCAAAGAATCGGGAAACTTTATCCAGGTACACCCACCACACTTGTTGCCTGCAGTGCAGCCCACCGGGATACAGGTGTATTTGATGCTGCGAGATACGGGATTGACCGGCTAAAAGAGATCGTTCCAGTCTGGAAAAAAGAAATCGGGCCGGATGGCGGGGAATGGATTGAAGGAAAATACCAGCCAAAGAAAGGCGAGTAAGAATTACGCCGTATCTGGTCTTAAAATTATTTCAATTATCAATCGTAATTAAATCAAAAAGAGCGCTGAATACAGCGCTCTTTCGATTTGTGTATGAGTTACTTGGAATCTTCTTCTTCCTTCTTGCCTTTTTCGATCACTTCCGGTTCTGCTACTTCTGCGCCTCCGAGAGCATCGGCTGCTTCATCGTGGGTAGCAGTTGCAACGGCAACCATCACATCTTTATCTGTAAGAAGAGTAACACCGGTTGGGATGACAAGATCGCGGACATGAATGGCGTCACCTATCTTGACCAGGACTGTCAAGTCAACATCGATTCTTTCAGGGAGATCATTTGGAAGTGCTTCGACTTCAATTGATTCAAGGTTATTGACGATAGCGGCGTTGTAATTCTTGATCGCTGAGGAAGTTCCATGGAAATGAATGGTTACATCCGCACGGATCTTCTCGGTCAGGGAAATGGCCTGAAAATCAATATGAGTAAAAACATGTTTGATGTAATTTTTCTGTTTCTCGCGGACAAGAGCAGGAATAATTTTTCCATCGAGGTCGATGTTCACAATACTGGATGATGTAAGGTGAGGAATTAATAAACCTGCGCTGTGGGCTTCCATTGTGATAGGTGTTGGGTCAAAATTGTGACCATAAATGACACCCGGCAGCTGACCGGCACGTCTGAGCTGGCTGACTTGTTTTCCAGTGAGTGTGCGTTTGCTGGCTTTGATTACTAACTTTTCCATTCTTTATCTCCTTAGGCGCCTCTCACCCTACAGGGTTTTCCTGGGGTTACCTTCGCCTTATAAATTTTATGGCGGCGGAAAACCGCACATAATTAATAACCTGTTCAACTTTGTTTCGTATTTCCGCAAACCAATGTGACGATAAATAATTGCCTACATTTATGCGGCTTGGAATTTTAGCCGTTTGAATGGGAATCGTCAAGGAAAAGACGCAAATATTCAATTGAAATGCCATTATTAGATGAAAAATATTCCTGGCAGATAAATATGTTAAGCTGATTGTATAATGGGGACCATGAAAAAATATTTATACGTTACTGTATTTACTTCAGGTATGAC
>CAZBRI010000486.1:0-2747 GCA_964494055.1 uncultured Anaerolinea sp. | reverse complement strand
GTCCATGCACCGGTCCAATTTGGTCCGGCAGTTGGATGACATTTCTGACAGGTAGTCAAAAGGTTTTTTGGATTGACACTAGACGCCGGATCGTCTGTCTTGTAAATATTGTGAATTCCATGGCAGTCTGTACAAACTGCACTGTCATGCCAGATGGTGGGCCATTTGGATTTATATACAGAAACATCCACACCATGCCAGGAAGTCTTATAAAGACTGTAAACATCCGATGGTAAATTATATTTATCCATCAATTCTTTATTAGCATGGCAGTGAGCACACATCTCAGGGCTTTTGACCCGGAAATCAGCTGTACGCGGATCCTGAATGTTGTGTACCCCGTGACAATCGGTACATACCGGAACATCCTGGTTATTATCATTGATCAATGCCGACCCATGAATGCTGCTTTTATACTGATCAACGATTTTCTGGTGACACTTGGCGCATGTGGTTGAAATTAATGAACGTGGTTCATCCGGTTTTTTTACATCATGCGATCCATGACAATCAGTGCAGATTGCAGCATTCTCATTTCCAGCAGCCGCGGCTTTGGCATGCATGCTGTCCAGGGATTTTTCGTAATTACCGGGATGGCATTTTTGGCATGCAAGGTAAAGATTCCTGGCAAGTTCCCTATGTATCTTATATTCAATTTTTGGGTGCGGGTAAGTGGTTATCTCAGTGTGACAGGCAGCACATTCAATACCAAGCGGGCTGTGTATGGAATGGCCGATCACATCCTGTGAAACATACAGGGATAATGTTTCACCACTCGGAAGTTTCGTGCTCAAATTCGGGTCACCATGACAGGTCAGGCAGTATTTTTCTGTCTCTGCTGGTGCCCCGCCTGCAGCTTGAGCAGGTACGGTGATAAGAATACTTAGCAGCAAAGCACAGACGGCTGCTGCAAACAAGCCAACTTTCTGACGCTGCAGTATGCGGTTTGTCATATGCTAAGACTCCTTCTTTTTAATATGTATAGCATTGTCTTCTTCTTCTTCATCTTCCATCAATGCCTGTTCCTCTGCATCTCTTTCCTCTTCAGAAGGCTCAGGATTATCTTGAACAACAAATCCAGATTTCCGAAGAATGTAAGAAATAATAAACAAAACGAGAAGGGGAACAAGACAACGCAGGATGAAAAAAAATGCCACAACAACTGGATTGGCAGAAGCTTCATTCATCGATAGTTCCTCCGCGGCAACGCAAAATCATTGCCTGCGATATTAGGGTTGAGCATTGTGACTCCAGGGCTTAATTATTAGTATTTTTTAAGTATAACTTAAACTTCCGCTAATAGTTCCAATGAATGACATTCGTTCTGCTTATATTGTGACAGGATGCACTAGATACATCTTGAGCTTTTCAGTACTATGTAAACTGATACCCCATCTATCAAAGGGAGAATGTTATCCATGTATAAAAGATCTATTAAGCCTTTGATCCTTTCCGTTTTTGTTATGCTGAGTATTTCATTTTTTATTTTACTGGTGGCGGCCCCCACCCAGCATGCTGCAGCTGCACAAAAACAACAGGATATTGTCGAAACTTGTAAAGGCTGCCATCCACAGGCAGCAACACCGTGGTCAACAAGCAAACATTTCACTGGAAATGTAAATTGTCTTGTCTGCCACAAACTTGGACAGGGAGAAGGCGTTCACCCGCAAATTAAGTACACGGTTGAATCAGAAGATACCACCTGTCTTGTCTGCCACACTGAAGTATTTGGTGAAAATATTGCCGGCCAAATGAAACTGAGTCAGCATGGCAAAGTCGGTCTCAAATGTATCACCTGTCATGAACCGCACTCACAGGGTCCGGTACTCGCACCCGGTTCAAAAATCGTTTGTGAGAACTGCCATAAAGATCAGATGAAAGGATCCTTAAAATCCACTCATACTCAGGCAGGTTTGAATTGTATCAACTGTCATATGGGTACAGAAAAAAGCCACACGCTGGTTGTTGCTGGTGAAACATGTGCAGGCTGTCATACTGATATTCATGAGGCAAATCGGATCGTAACTGCTGGAATAAAAATCGAGCCCGTTGCAACACCGATGGATGTAGTTGCTAAGGCTGCAGAACCTGATGAAGCTGCAGCTGCACCGGTTGAAGGTGGTATCCATTTACCACCCTGGACACTGGTCTTTGCCGGCTTATTAATCGGCGGGATACTTTCCTGGGCATTATTCGGTAAAGATCCAGGTACCCCGCCGGAAGAATAGCAGCCGACCAGCATAAAGTTTGGTCAAAAAAAATACAGCCATCGTTAATTTGGAGGCGTTGAATGAGTGAAATTGATAAGAGTCAGCCAGAACCAGAAAAAGGGAAAACTTCCCGGCGTGACCTTTTAAAAATTGCAGGCGCAATTGCAGGGGCTGCTGCTCTGACTCCCATTGTCAGCGGCAATTCGAATGCCAGTCATAAGCCATCATCAACCGGCGAAACTACCACGGGTCCTCAGTGGGGTATGTCGATTGATATAAATAAATGCATCGGGTGCAAATATTGTACTTATGCCTGCCAGGCGGTTAATAACCTCGCAGACGATATGATCTACAATGTCGTCACTAACGAGACCATGCAAAACGGAAAGGAATATTTCCTCTCCCGTCCATGCATGCACTGCGCAGAAGCACCCTGTGTTCATGTATGCCCGGTGAAAGCGACTTACAAACGGCCGGACGGCATCATCACGATGAATTTTGATCTTTGTATTGGCTGCAGGTACTGTGAAGTCGCCT
>CAZBRI010000485.1:0-2749 GCA_964494055.1 uncultured Anaerolinea sp. | reverse complement strand
GGCGCAGTACATCGATACCGGTGATCCACTGCCGGAATGGGCCAATGCCGTCATCCCGATCGAAAATACTGAAGCGCTGGATGAGCATGGCGGCCTTACAGCCTCGCTCCGCGAACCGGCTTTCATCCGCATCCGGGCTGCAGCCGCGCCCTGGAGTCACGTGCGTTCGCTGGGGGAGGACATCATCGCCACGCAGCTGGTTCTGCCGGAGGGTCACATCCTGCGGCCGGTGGACCTCGGTGCTATTGCCGCTGCCGGTCACCAGGTGATCCGGGCTGCCCGCAAACCCCGGGCTGCCATTCTGCCCACCGGTACCGAGCTGGTAGCCATCGGCAGTCCGCTGAAAACCGGCGATATTATTGAATATAACTCCCTGGTGATGGCTGCCCAGGTGGTGAACATGGGCGGCGAGGCTCAGCGGTACCCGATCACCCGCGATGATTTTGACCTGATCTGCCGGAATGTTTACCAGGCGGCATGTAAAAACGACCTGGTGCTGCTAAACGCCGGTTCTTCAGCCGGTTCGGAAGATTTTTCATCCCGCGTGGTGGAAAAACTGGGCACTTTGCTGGTGCACGGCGTGGCTGTCCGGCCCGGTCACCCGGTCATCCTGGGGATGATCGAGGTAAAGGAAGACCCCTCAGGCAGTCCATTAAATGAAAAGAAACTGGTTCCGATCATTGGTGTCCCCGGTTACCCGGTATCGGCAGCGCTGACCATTGATATATTTGTCGAGCCGCTCATCGCGCGCTGGACAGGCCGCAGTCAGCTGGAGCTGCCTGTGCTGCCGGCAAAACTCACCCGCAAGATCACCTCTCCCGCCGGCGACGTGGATTATGTGCGGGTGGCAGCCGGCCGCGTGGGTGATACCCTGCTGGCGGCTCCGCTTTCGCGCGGTGCAGGGGTGATCACCTCCCTGGTGCAGGCAGATGGCGTAGTCATCATCCCGCCCGGGGTTCAGGGCCTGGAAGCCGGTGCTGAAGTTAAAGTGCATCTTTACCGCCCCCAAAAAATCCTGGACAGTACCATCCTGTGCATCGGTTCGCACGATATGCTTCTGGACCTGATGTCGCAGTTCCTCGCCAAATACAACCGCCGGCTGGTGAGCGCCAATGTCGGTTCGCAGGGCGGGCTGATCTCGCTCAACCGCGGTGAGTCGCACATGGCTGGCTCGCACCTGCTTGACCCCGATACTGGTGACTATAACCTGTCATACATCCGGCGCTTTATGCCGGGCATACCCGTCAGGGTCGTCACCCTGGCCGGCCGTGAACAGGGTTTGCTGGTGAAAAAGGGAAACCCCGGGGGCATCCGCTCCCTGGAAGATACTGTGCGCGATGGCGTGACCTTTGTCAACCGGCAGCGGGGATCCGGCACACGGGTCCTGCTCGATTATCACCTGGCAAAGCGCAGCCTCTCAGCTGACCAGATCCATGGTTACGAACAGGAAGAATATACACACCTGGGCGTGGCTGCCGCAGTCTCATCCGGCCGGGCTGACTGCGGGCTGGCCGTCGCTGCCGCCGCACAGGCCCTCGACCTGGATTTCATCCCGCTCTTCCAGGAGCGCTATGACCTGGTCTTCAAACGCCGTGACGCCGATTCTGAATTGTTGCAGCCCATTTTTGAACTGCTCCAGTCCAGCAGCTTCCGCACCGAAGTCTCAAAACTGCAGGGCTACGATATATCTGCCATGGGAAAGGTTGTGATTGAGGATCAGGCTGATTGAAGGGGTTGGACAGGTGAGTGATTAAATAATGGGTGAAGGAATTTTCCGTTTGCCCCCATTAACTGTTTTTCTGGAGCTGTTATTTCAATACCTGTTGGTGTCAGGGTAAATTAACCTAAATAACCGAAATTCCAATGTGTGAAATTAATCGGTTTTAAGTAAAACTACCTGTTAAAGTAGTGTTAATTGGCTTGAATCAGGCCTGGGCAGTCAGGTGTTCTGTAAAGAACGCCAGCATCCGTTCCCACGAATCCTTTGATGCATCCACTTCGAACTGCGTGCGCTGCCGGGAGAAGAAGGAGTGCTGCGTGTTCTCGTAGTACTTGATGTCGTGCGGGATCTCGTAGCGCGTCAGGGCTTTTTCCAGCTCGCGGGCGCCGCCGGTTGTGAAATCCTTATCCGGGTAGCTGCCAACGATCGGGCAGGCATTGGCGATTTTCTCCAGCGGGCGCGGGGCGGTGCCGTAGAAGACGGAAGCGGCTTTCATCCCTTTTTGGGTGGCTGCCAGCTGCAGTGCGTAACCGCCGCCCATGCAGAAACCGACTGCGCCCAGACGGTTAGAATCAACCCCAGGCTGCTCACCGAGAAATTTCATCGTATCCCCCAGGTCGGTCAGCATGCCGTTCTTGAACGGGCTGACCAGGCTGCCGTAAAAAGCCTGCATCATGCACAGGCGTTTATCCCGGTGCGCAAACAGGTCCACCGCCAGGGCGGCGTAACCGGCCTCAGCAAAGCGGTTGGCGATATTGCGGATGTTGTCATTTAATCCGAAAATCTCGTGGATCACGATCAAGCCCGGGAATGGTCCATCGCCTGCAGGCTGTGCAAAATGGCCTTCAAGGCTGCCGGTTTTCCCCGGGCGCGGGATGCTGATGCTGCTGATTTCTATGCTCATTAGGAAAAACTCCTGGATATGTATTTTAACACTTTATCGCGATTATTTACAAAAATATTGATTAAATGATAAAATAAACCCAGATCGGAAGAGCGTCGTGTAGGGAAAGAGTGTTCAGAGCCGTG
>CAZBRI010000484.1:0-2753 GCA_964494055.1 uncultured Anaerolinea sp. | reverse complement strand
CCCGACACCCAAACGGCTCTGAACACTCTTTCCCTACACGACGCTCTTCCGATCTATATCAAAGATGGCCGTGAAAGAGCGGTTGATACCCTTGAATATTATGATCACGAGATCCGCAGGGTGATGGAGCTGGCCTTCAGCCTGGCGAGAGGCAGGAAGAAAAAAGTAACATCAGTAGATAAAGCCAATGTTCTCGAATCATCCAGGCTGTGGCGGCAAATTGCAGTTGAAGTGGGTTCTAAAAATCCGGATATTACTTTGGAGCATGTGCTGGTTGACACGGCTTCCATGATGTTGATCACCGATCCGACTAAAATGGACGTCGTTGTGACAGAGAATATGTTCGGTGATATCCTGACAGATGAGGCATCTGTTCTGGCCGGCTCAATGGGGATGCTGCCATCTGCCAGCCTGGGTGCAAAAGGTCCGGGTCTGTATGAACCTATCCATGGATCAGCGCCGGATATTGCAGGCAAGGGAATCGCGAACCCGATCGGAACCATCCTTTCATCAGCAATGTTGTGCAGGCATTCGTTGGGCTTAACTACTGAAGCAGCTGCGATCGAAAAAGCTGTGGATGACACGATCACACTGGGAGCCCGAACTTCGGATATCGGCGGAAAATTAACCACCCGCCAAATGGCGGATGAAATCATCTCCCGGATTTAATATCAGTACTGGAATAAAGTAATCATCGTTTTTCATTAATTTCCCGGGGTTAACCCCATAAAATAACTGATCACAAAAAGGAGAGCGCGCAATGGGCATGGAATCCAAATATGTCTGGATGAATGGCAAGCTGTTAGATTATGAAAAAGCTACCATTCACTTTTTGACCCCCGCACTGCATTATGGTGCTGCTGTCTTCGAAGGCATTAGAGCATACAATACTGATAAAGGACCTGCAATATTTCGATTACGTGAGCATGCTGAACGTTTGATCGAATCTGCGGAAATTTTCGGTTTTCGTGACTTAAAGATCACCCCTGAGATGGTGATGGATGGCTGTAAACAGGTCGTGAAGGCTAATGAGTTTAAGGAATGTTATATCCGCCCGTTATTATATTTGGACGGCGGCGGTTGGAATTTGAATGTTGATAACGGTTATGCATCTCTGGCTATTGCAGCCTGGGAATGGGGAACATATCTTGGTCAGGAAGCGCTGATCAAAGGTATTCGAGCCAATATCTCGTCATTTACCAGGCTGCATGTCAATGTGAATATGACGAAGTCAAAAGTAGCCGGAAATTATGCAAACAGCTTCCTGGCAAAAACTGAATCCGGCCGCCTGGGTTTTGATGAAGCTATTCTTTTGGATCCACAAGGTTATGTCGCTGAGTGTACAGGCGAAAACATTTTCATAGTCAGAAAAGGTCAAATCTTTACCCCGTCTACAGCCCCTGTTCTTGAAGGGATCACAAGGTCATCCATCTACCAGATCGCATCTGACCTGGGTTACGAGGTGAAGGAACGTCAGATCAGCAGGGATCAGCTTTACACAGCTGATGAAGTGTTTGTGTGCGGTACAGCTGCTGAGTGTATTGGGTTAAGCGAGATCGATTTCCGGAAAATTGGTGAGGGAATCACCGGTCCTGTCACGAAGTCCATTCAAAAAGTTTTTCATGATGCAATTCATGGAAAGGATGCCAGGTATATTGGCTGGTGCGACCCGGTAAATTAAATTATTTCTGGCTGATAAAAAAAATCTGACCAATAACAAAAGAGCAGAGTCAAATATTTGACTTTGCTCTTTTATGATTTTGATGAATTGGTATTATTTTTCCTTATATTAGAAATATATTACATAAACTAAAATAATTGTTATCAGTATTTCTTGACCATTACATCCTTATATTGTACAATTTTACACTAGAACCGAAAATTTTTGTCGGGTTCTTACATTTTTTTCCCCCGGGAGGGCACGGATGTATCAAATTGCTGGTCTAACAACATTTGAATCAATCGCTATCTGGGTAGTGTTTGGAATCGCGATCATCGGGTTGATTTATGCCTGGATATTGCGGACCCAAATTATGAAAGAAGACAAAGGCACCGCCAAAATGCAGGAAGTTTGGGGAGCAATTAAAGACGGGGCAGATGCTTACCTCGCTCAACAGTTGAAATCCATTCTGCCGCTCATCGCAGTGCTCACCGTTGCACTATTTTTCTCAGTTTATATTGTTCCGCCAAGTCAGGAAGCTACTGATACTTTTAAGAATTTGAGCCAGGATCAAGTCCGCCTGGTGATTGGTATCGCACGCGCTATCGCGTTTATCATGGGTGCAGGTTTTTCACTCACTGTCGGACAGATCGGCATGCGCATGGCAGTGGAGGGCAATGTCCGTGTTGCCTCAGCTTCCAGGCGGTCATTTGGTGATGCACTCAGGATCGCTTACCGAACCGGTACTATCACAGGTATGTTGACCGATGGCCTGGGTTTGCTTGGCGGTACGGTCATTTTCATTATCCTCGGTATTGCTGCGCCGGATGCCCTGCTCGGTTTTGGTTTCGGCGGTACATTGCTGGCCTTATTTATGCGGGTGGGCGGCGGTATTTTTACCAAGGCTGCGGATGTGGGTGCTGATTTGGTCGGTAAAGTAGAAGCTGGCATCCCTGAGGACGATCCCCGTAACCCAGCAGTCATCGCTGACCTGGTTGGCGACAATGTGGGTGACTGCGCCGGTATGGCGGCGGACATCTTTGAATCATATGAAGTTACAATTGTTTCAGGATTAATACTAGGTGTCGCTTTA
>CAZBRI010000483.1:0-2769 GCA_964494055.1 uncultured Anaerolinea sp. | reverse complement strand
CAGTTGCTTTGCACTGACGTGTATAAACCGGGATACCTCGCGCTTGAAGCGCTTCTTCAATGGCCCTTGCTACCACGGTGGATGTTGCAATTGCAGTGCCGCAGGCCACTAGAATACGTTTTTGAATTGCCATGTTATTCTCCTGAACAAAATCAAAGTACCTGAAAATGATGGTGAAACACGAACGACATTCATTAACCTTTCAACGCTGTCATAACCTCATCGATCGTTTTTGCGTTTACCAGGTCCATTACCAATTGTGGGTCCTGAATTACGCCTGCGACTTCCTGTAACATCTCGATCTGAGACTTGGGCTGATCGAGGGCTAAAATAAAAACCAGTCTTACTTCAACAGATTCTTCAGGGGAGATCATGTTTTGAAATATTACTGGTTTTCGCAGGGTTGCCATTCCGACGCCGGCCTTGAGCACATGTTCAATATCGGTATGAGGAATGGCTGCATTGATTGTTCCGCCAAGCGGCAAACCTGTCGGAATGGATCTTTCACGTGACATGGCCGCATCAGCAAAAGTGCTGCGGACATAACCGGCTGCCATCAGGTTTTTGCTCAAAGCCCGGATGATCTCTTCCGCACTGGATACATCTGCATCCAGGATGATTGCATCCTTCACAATATATTCAGCAAGTTTGGATGTCACAGAAGCATCTCCCCGGGAGTTTCCATCCCTTTTCGAAGGTCGGATAAGAACCGGGCTGCTTCAACGCCATCTACGACACGGTGATCTGCTGAAAGACGCATGTTCATCAAAGTATGTAACACCGGTTGGTTCAATTCGTTAGCAAGAAACTGTTTTTTGGATGCACTGACAGCTAAAATACCGACCTGGGGCGGGTTAATGATGGCGGTAAAGCGGTCAATGCCAAACATACCCAGGTTGGAAATGGTGAAAGTGGCACCTTCCAGGTCATATGCGCGCAGTTTGTTCTGCCTGGCGCGTGCGCTGATGTCATTGATCTCTTCTGCCAGCTGCAGGATTCCTTTTTGATCGGCATCATGAATCACCGGTACTATTAAGCCATTCTCGATGGAGACGGCGATGCCGATGTTAATCTCGGGCAGCAGGCTGATCTCATTCTCGCCCAGGCGGGAGTTGAGGATGGGGTTGCGTGAGAGCGTCCAGGCAGCAGCTTTTACGATGACAGCCGTCAGGGAAACTTTCTTTTCGCCGGCAGCTTTTTTAGCCTGTTCATGAAGTGCCAATGCCTGGAGCATATCCACATCGATCTCCAGCTGAATGGCCGGGATGGTCTGGGCAGAGCGCGCCATGTTCATTGCGATGGTCTTGCGCATACCCGTAAAGGGGATGGTGCGCAGGGTTCTGCCGCTCGCGGGTGTAGTGGAAACAGGTTTGATTTCGACGGCTGAAGGTTTGTTTTCGAGGTGTGTGCGTACATCGGTTTCCTGCACACGGCCTTCGGGACCTGAACCGCGTAATTGGGCCAGGTCGAGGGAGGCTTCGCGTGCCAGGCGTTTGGCAGCAGGCGTGGCGCGAAGTTTGCCGGGGACAGCGTTCTGCTGGCTGCCGGCGTAGCGTTCCACATCTTCGCGGGTCACGCGACCGCCGGGACCGCTGCCGGGAATATCTGAAGCGGGCAGGCCGAGTTCTTTTGCCATGCGGGCTGCGACGGGTGTCAACTGGGTGGGGGTTTCGGAGACTGCTGCTGCAGGGGATGCTGACGCAGCCGCGGGCAGGCTGGCTGCGGGTACAGCTGCGGGTGCCGTGCCGCTCGATCGAGGCTGAGTAAAGGTTTCACCTGCTTTTAAAATGTAAGCGATGATCTTTGTCACTGGCACGATGTCGCCTTTTTTGTACTGCAGGCCGGCGACGATGCCGGCTTCAGGTGCTTCCACTTCCATGCTGACCTTGTCGGTGGAGACGAGCGCCAGGGGGTCACCCTGGTCGACTTTATCGCCTTCCTTGACCATCCATTCCAGGATCTCGCCGTCTTCCTGTGTGAACCCGAACTTGGGCATGATGACTTCTTTCACGGCAGGCTCCTAGTATTTTCCCGAAACAAGTTTACGGGCTTCTTCAACAATATCTTCCACCTGTGGAACAGTGTGGGCTTCCAGGTTACAGTTGTAGGGAATCGGCATATCCAGGCCGGCCAGGCGGCGGATGGGGGCATCCAGGTAATCAAAAGCCTTGCTTTCAGCAATCTGGGCAGCCACTTCACCGCCAAAACCGCCCATTTTGACAGCTTCGTGAACGATCAGCAGGCGGCCGGTTTTCATGACCGAGCTGACGATGGGGTCAAGGTCCAGCGGGCGCAGGGTGCGCGGGTCGATCACTTCCAGCTCAATGCCTTCTTTGGCAAGGGTTTCAGCAGCTGCCAGGCAGCGGCTGACTTCAATGGATGTAGCGACCACGGTCAGGTGTTTACCTTCGCGTACCACGCGGGATTTCCCGATGGGGGTGGTGTACCATTCTTCAGGGACGGGTCCCTTTGTTTTATAAAGTAATTTGTGCTCAAGGAAGACGATGGGGTTGTCGTCATAGATGGAAGCCAGCAGCAGGCCTTTGGCTTCTTCGGGGGTGGAGGGCATGACCACTTTCAGACCCGGCATGTGAACAAACCAGGCTTCCAGGCTTTCAGAGTGCTGGGCAGCTGCACCGGTACCGGATCCGCCTGCCAGTCGCATCACCATGGGCACGGTGGCTTTACCGCCGAACATAAACCGCACCTTGGCGGCCTGCAGGGTCAGCTGTTCCATGGCCAATACCACGAAATCGCTGAACTGCATTT
>CAZBRI010000482.1:0-2774 GCA_964494055.1 uncultured Anaerolinea sp. | reverse complement strand
CTACACGGCTCTGAACACTCTTTCCCTACACGACGCTCTTCCGATCTGGCATCTGAAATAAGCTGTTCCAATACAATTTGATCTTCGCGGGTTAATTTTCCGACAGCTTCGTACCAATAAGCAGCTTCCAGGTTTTGCCTTAGGTTTGCAAATTTCTCAAAATTATCTTTGTTGATAGCCATCGCATATCCGAGGCTCTGCCGGACAGCAGGTAAAAATGTAAAAGGCAGGGGCTTTATACCCGTACGCGGTTTAACATCTACAAGTCCGAGGGCACGGGCAACTTCCAGCTGTTCACGAAGAATTGCAACACTTACTCCCAGCTCAGCGCTGAGGGTGTTCAGGGGCGGCAAATTTTCATCAGAAAATGAATGCGCAGCCAGGTATTGCATGAATTCTGAGATTTTCCCAGCAGGAGACATATTAACCCTATGAATTTGATTAATCGGATAATTCAGATTAATATACCATCGAATTTTCCTGGCGTCAATCTTCGTTTATACTTGATTTTGAAAAGTTAGAATATTCAACTACGGCTATAAAAAAAGCCTTCCCGGAAAACAGGAAGGCTTTGAATTTATGCATTCAGCAGGTTTATTGCCGCCTGCGCCATCAGTGCTGCACCCTTTGGCAGGACAGCTTCGTCAAAATCGAATTTTGGGTGGTGGTGACCATAAACCAGTCCCTTTTCTGAGTTGGTTGATCCAACAAAGAAATAAGAACCGGGGATTTCCTGGTGATAAAGGGAAAAATCTTCAGCGCCCATTGTGAATTTCCCTTTTTCATCAATTTTATCGGAAGGGAAGATGTTTTTTGCGGCAGTCAATACTCTGGAAGTTGTAAGAGGATCATTGATGACTGCAGGGCATACATCGTCAACGATGATCTCTACGCTGCAGCCCATAGCTTCGCCAATTCCTTTTGCAATTTCATTCAATCGTTTATATGCCATTTGCTCAACTTCAGGCTCGAAAGCTCTAATTGTTCCCGCCATTTCCAGGGTTTGAGGAATAACATTGAAGGCATGCCCAGCATTTAATTTGCAAAAGGAGATTACACAGGCAAGCTGCGGATCAGTATTTCGGGAAGATATTGTTTGGGCAGCTGTAATAATCTGTGCAGCAGCAACAACAGGATCAATTGTATTATGCGGCAAAGCTCCATGCCCGCCTTTGCCTGTCAGTGTGATCGTAAAGTATCCAGCCGAAGCCATTACAGGTCCTGATGCTATTCCGAGCCACCCCAGAGGTTTTTCGTTCCAGATATGAAGGCCAAGGCAATGATCTGGTTTAGGGTTTAATAACGCACCTTCTTTAATCATTGTTCCCGCACCGCCTACGCCTTCTTCTGCAGGTTGAAAAACCAATTTGACTGACCCGTTGAAATCCGAACGATGCTGGTTCAGTAATTTTGCGACAGTTAAGCCAATGGCAATATGCCCATCGTGACCGCAAGCGTGCATAACGCCATCAATTGTAGAGCAGTATTCTGCGCCAGTATCTTCTTTGATTGGCAGGGCGTCAATATCAAATCTGAGCATAACAACCGGGCCGGGATTTTTCCCTTCGATCATTGCCATCACGCCAGTTTTAGCGATACCGGAAGTGACTTCGAGTCCAAGCGCTTTAAGTTCTTTTGTGATAACCCCTGACGTACGAAATTCTTGAAACCCTACTTCAGGGTGTTTATGAATATCCCGCCGGATCGACTGAGTATAAGGAAAAAGGGTTTGCGCTTCTTCGAAAAGAGAATTCATTTTTATCTCCAATTGATCACTCGGAATTGTTCTTCATATTTTGGTTTTTCAGGTGTGCTGTCATGTGTTCTACGGCTTCTCATTCGCTCATCCAGGGCTGCTGGATCGCCGATTTGAGATTTATGTTGTTTCAAGGCCTGTATCTTAATATCCCACGTGTCAGTAACATCCATTACTATGTTGGGATTGCTGGTTAGAGATGCCCAGACCTCTTTTGGGGTGTGAGGAAGAAATCCATCTTCAATTAGTTCAGGAAAAAAAAGTTCATTTCCTGATGCTGGAAATACAGCATCCAGCACAACTTGTCCGGCAGCACGGTGGTCTGGGTGGTTTAATCCGTAAGAAGCAAATAAATTCTGCGGATCACAGGTAACCAGAATATCCGGTTGATATTTTCTAATTACACTCACAATTATTTTTCTAAGTTCAAGTGTGGGTTCAAGATAGCCGTCATCCAAATCCAGAAAATAAACATTTTTTACACCTATAATTGAAGCCGCTGCATATTCTTCTTCATGGCGGAGTTCGCATAATTCATTGGCAGGTATATGAATGTTTTCTTTATTTCTGCCTTTATCTCCACAGGTAATCAGGAAATAAGTGATCTCATGACCAGCCCTGGCCCAATGGGCAAGAGCTGCCCCGCAAAAAAATTCAGGGTCGTCTGGATGGGCAAGAATGACCAGTATTTTTTGATGCGGCGGCCATTGTGATGAAATATCTTCCATTAATTTTTATCCGATGTTCAATCAATTTTTATTCTAAAAAGATCAAAATTGAGTTTTATATATTCTCTTTTTTCTTGCAATCACAAGCGCCGCCATCATGTTTGTCGCAAGGCTCTTCAGATTTTCGCCGGAGCGTTTCCAGTTCGTCCCATGGTTCAAGCAGATTGCGGTCAAATTCTCTTACAATCGGTCGTTCCGGTCTTTCAAATCTTTCCGGACGTTCTGTCGTGGAACCATCTGCTCTTGCAGGACGTTCAGGGCGTTCGGGAGCTTTAAATTCCAATTCAACC
>CAZBRI010000481.1:0-2780 GCA_964494055.1 uncultured Anaerolinea sp. | reverse complement strand
CGATGGGCGGCTGTCTGACCGCCGAACACCTCGACCTGCCCCTCGATTACGAAGCGTTGACCGCTGCCGGCTCCATGATGGGCTCCGGCGGTTTGATCATCATGGATGATGAAACCTGCATGGTGGATATGGCGCGCTTCTTCATGGAATTTACCCAGGACGAATCCTGCGGTAAATGTACTCCCTGCCGCGTCGGCACACGCCGCCTGCTGGAGATCCTGGAAAAGATCTGTGCCGGCAAAGGTGAGCCCGGTGATATTGAAGCGCTTGAAGACCTGTGCTTCGAAGTTTCCCGCAATTCACTTTGCGGTCTCGGTCAGGGTGCACCCAACCCGGTTGTCAGCATGCTCAAGCACTTCCGCGCCGAGTACGAAGCCCATATATATGAAAAGAAATGCCCTGCCAAGGTCTGCAAGGCACTCATCCGCTACGAGATCCAGCCCGTTACCTGCACCGGCTGTACGGTCTGTGCACGCAACTGCCCGGTGGAAGCCATCACCGGCGAACGGCGTCAGGCACATGTGATCGATGCCGATTTATGCATTCGCTGCGGTATCTGCGCCCAGGTGTGTAATTTCAACGCGATCAATGTTATTTAGTTAGGAAATAATTTTCTTCTTACTCTGCCAATACCGGCAGCGAAGAAGATAGAAGAAGGTTCAGGAGGCTCTTTGTGATAAAAACAGCTGTAGAAAAAGACCTCGCCGAGATCGTGAAAACCGCCGTGGATAATCACGGTGCACAGGCTGATGCCTTTATCCCGATCCTGCTTGAGATCAACCATGAATATGGGTATATCCCCGGGGATGCCATCCGGATGGCGCGAAAACTTTTACATCAACCCGTTGAACACGTCCTGGTATCCGAAGGACAGCTTTACGGGCTGGCTTCGTTTTATCACATGCTGCACACTGAGAAAACAGGCAGGCACATGGTACAGTTCTGCGAATCCGCACCCTGCCATGTTGAAGGCGGGCGGGAGCTGTTCAGAGCCTTGCAGCAGACCCTCGGATTGAAACCCGGCGAGACCGATAAAGCCGGCCGTTTCACCTTCAAAACCGTCAGCTGCCTGGGTATCTGCGGGGTTGGTCCTGTCATCCTGGTGGATGATGAAATGTTCGGGAATGTCACCCCTGAACAATTACCTGGCATCTTTGCCAGGTACGAATGAGAGGCTTGTTATGAAATTTAACCGTTCAATGGTTCTGGTATCCTCTGACCCGCAAAGCCTGCGAAAAGGCTCAGCCGAACTGTTCAAAGGCTTTGAAAAAGAACTGGCAGCCTTCGGACTGTCAGATGAAGTCGCGCTCAACCAGTTCACAGATGGCGGCCGTGAAGATTCGCTGCCGCTTGTGATCATTTACCCCGAAGCCAGCGCTTACGGCCCGGTAACACTGGCAGATGTCAAACGCATCGTCGAAGAACACCTGCTGAAAGGCCGCGTGGTCGAAGACCTGCTGGCACCCGTCAAAGAACTTTCCGGTAAAATCGGCTGGCTGAAAACCCGCAAGGGCAGCATGCCCATGGAAAAACGCATCGTGCTGCGCCGAACCGGGAAGATCGACCCGGAAAGTATCGAAGATTATATTGCCGAAGAAGGCTACCAGGCACTTGCCAAAGCCCTGGCAGCCTCCCGCCTGGATGTGATCGAGACACTCGAAGAATCCGGTCTACAGGGACGCGGCGGTGCCGGCTTCCCCACCGGACGAAAGTGGCGCTTCGTTGGCGCTACGAAAAACGAGAAAAAATACGTGGTTTGCAATGCAGATGAAAGCGAACCCGGAACCTTCAAAGACCGCGTGATCCTCGAAGGCGATCCGCATGCCATCATCGAAGCCATGACCATTGCCGGCTTTGCAGTCGGCTCGGATGAAGGCTATATTTATGTGCGCGGCGAGTATCAGCTGGCCCAGCGCAGGCTGGAAAAAGCCATTCAGCAGGCAAATGAAGCCGGGCTGCTGGGTGAGAACATCCTCAATTCTGGTTTCAGCTTCAAGATTCATGTGCACAGCGGTGCCGGTGCGTACGTCTGCGGTGAAGAAACCGCCCTGCTCGAATCGATCGAAGGCAAACGCGGCGAGCCGCGCGCCAGGCCGCCTTACCCCACCACACACGGCCTGTGGGGCAAGCCCACCCTGGTGAACAATGTCGAAACCCTGGCAAATGTTCCCGCCATCCTGTTGAACGGCGCTGAATGGTACCGCGGGATCGGGACACCCTCCAGCCCGGGCACCAAAACCTATACCATCCTTGGAAATGCCAATTTCCGCGGTTTGATCGAAGTGCCGATGGGCATTACCCTGCGCGAAGTGATCAACATTTACGGTCATGGACTGCCAGCCGGCGAGACGTTCAAGCTTGCCCAGACAGGCGGTTCAAGCGGATCGATCATCCCCGCCAGCCTGCAGGACACCCCCATGGATTTCGAGTCCTTCCGCAAAGCCGGGGTTTCCCTCGGTTCAGGCGCGCTCCTGATCTGTGATGAGCGAACCTGCGTAGTCGACCTGGCGATCACACTCATGAAATTCTTCAAGTTTGAATCCTGCGGCAAATGCACGCCATGCCGCGTGGGGACTGAAAGAGCCCTGCGTATCCTGACCTCCATCAGCAAAGGAGAGGCGCAGCTCTCCGACCTGGACACCCTGACCCTGCTGGCAGAAGAGATGGAAATCGCCTCCAACTGCGGCCTGGGACAGACTGCATCCGTGCCGATCCGCGATACATTAAAGAACTTCAGATCGGAAGAGCGTCGTGTAGGGAAAGAGTGTTCAGAGCCGTGT
>CAZBRI010000480.1:0-2804 GCA_964494055.1 uncultured Anaerolinea sp. | reverse complement strand
TCTTTTCTGCACCGCTGCACCCGTATTCTCAAAAACTTATGTCCAGTGTTCCCCGTTTACGCGGCACAAAGGAATTGGAATTTATCACCGGGCAGCCGCCCAGCCTGATCAATCCACCAGTTGGATGCCGTTTTGCTGCACGCTGTACCATGCGTTTTGAAAAATGCAGCGAAGAACCGCCTGTCTTTGAAAAAGATGGCCGGAAAGTAAAATGTTGGTTACATCAATAACAGGAGCCGGGCATGTCTCAATTGACAACTACAATCGAAAAAAATATGCCGGTTCAGGCCGATGATCGTGACGTGATTCTTTCAATAAAAGATCTTCACGTCTGGTTTGAACTCCGCAAATGGGGTTTTGGTAATGCTGGTTTTGTCCGCGCAGTGGACGACGTAAGTTTTGACCTGCGCCGCGGTGAAGCGATCGCTGTTGTGGGGGAATCCGGCTGCGGAAAATCCAGCCTGATGAAAACCATCCTGGGTTTGTACAAACCCACAAAGGGATCCATTAACTATAACGGTCAGGATATCTCCAAGTTCGATACCAATAAAATGCGCTGGTATCATTCTCAGGTAGGTTATGTTCAGCAGGATCCATTTGGGGCACTTCCTCCCTTTATGACCATTCACCGCATTCTTGAAGAGCCGTTGATTATTGGCGGCATCTCAAACAAAGATGAACGCCTGCAGCGGATACATAAGACCATGGAAGAGGTCAAATTAGCCCCGGTGGAAGATTTCCTTGAGAAATTTCCGCATATGCTCAGCGGCGGCCAGCTTCAGCGCGTTGTGATAGCCCGCGCCATGATTTTGGAACCGAAATTTATCGTTGCCGATGAACCAGTTTCCATGCTGGATGCCTCCGTCCGGGTCGAAATTCTGAAACTATTACGCGGTTTACAGGAAAAACACAACCTGTCCGTGATCTACATTACCCATGATCTTTCAACAGTCAGTTATTTTTCGGAACGCATCTTCGTCATGTATGCCGGAAAATTGATCGAAAAATCCAGGGTCCAGAATTTGCTGCAGAATGCCGGTCATCCTTATACCCATGCTCTCCTGCTGGGAACTTCTGATCCGGATGCCAACAATGCCAAGACTTATAAAGAAGTACCTCCGGGTGAACCGCCCAGCCTTGTAAAACCGCCGGAAGGCTGCCGCTTTCACCCCCGCTGCACCCGCATGATCAAAGGCGAATGTGATATCACCATTCCGCCGGAATATCTCGTCGAACCTGAACACCAGGTGTCATGCTGGCTGCATAAATAATGCGTATCAATCATCGCCAGGTTATCGGGATAGGTTTTATTCTTGTCTCACTCGGAGTGATTCTCCCTTTATTAATGGTGATGAAGATTGTTGAATCAACCTTTTTGCTAAATTTTGTATCTTTTATTGCGTCTTTACTGGGAATATTTCTGGGTCTGATGGGTGCTGCTCAAATGGCAGTCGAATCCAGACGATCCAGGGATAAAAACGATCGATAATTTATATAACATACCTTTCTGCATTTTTGAGTTTTATTCTTCTCATGACTTGCAGAAGGTTTTGTTATTAAAAAGTCCAGTATAATAAATGCTAATCTTATTGACGGGAGTTGTCCGGTGACAGAACAGAAAACCAATCAACCGCTTCTTGAAGTCAAAGACCTGAAGACATATTTCTACACGGAAGATGGAGTGGTGAAAGCTGTCGACGGGGTGGATTTTTACGTTAATCCTGGTGAGGTCATGGGGCTGGTCGGTGAATCTGGTTGTGGCAAAAGCGTCACTTCCCTTTCCATCATGCGCCTCATCAGCCAGCCGGGAAAGATCGTTTCCGGACAAATTATTTTTGACGGAAAAGACCTGGTGACTGCCAGTGAAGAAGAAATGACAAAGGTCCGTGGAAATCGTATTTCCATGATCTTCCAGCAGCCTCAGACCGCTCTCAACCCGGTGTTTAAGGTGGGTGACCAGATTGCTGAAGTGCTCAGCATTCACCAGGGGCTGAATCAAGAAAAGGGTAATCAACGGGCGGTTGAACTGCTCAAAATGGTTGGTATCCCGGATCCTGAACGTCGTGCCCAATCTTTCCCTCATGAGCTTTCAGGCGGTCAGGCACAGCGTGTCATGATTGCCATGGCACTTGCCTGTGTTCCAGATCTGTTGATTGCTGATGAACCCACGACTGCGTTGGATGTAACCATCCAAGCCCAGATCCTGGATCTGATGCGCAATCTGCGGAAAAATATCGGTACCGCCATCATCCTCATCACCCATGACCTCGGTGTTGTGGCTGAAATGGCAGAACGTGTTGCGGTCATGTATGCCGGTTATATCGTTGAGCAGGCCGATGTCCAGCCGCTCTTTGAGCAGCCGCTCCATCCATATACCCAGGGTCTGATCGGGTCTATCCCGATTTTAGGCAAGCTGAAAGAAAGATTGGAAGTGATCCCCGGCTCAGTTCCAAACCTGATCAATCTGCCGCAGGGCTGTCGTTTTGCCCCCCGCTGCCTTGCCCGTACAAAATACGCATTGTCCATCTGCACCAAAAAAGAACCCGGGCTTTTCCCGCATACCCCAAATCACACGGTACGTTGTTGGCTCTATGAAGATTCTGATGAGCATCGTGCCCCTCTTAAATAACCCCCGATTACGGAGCATTCAATGAGCCAGAATCCGGAAACTGATCTTATTCAGGTTAAAAACTTAGTTAAATTCTTCCCTGTGCGTGAAGGGCTTCTTCAGCGCGTAAAAGATTATGTCCGTGCAGTAGATCGGAAGAGCACACGTCTGAACTCCAGTCACCTGAAGCTATCTC
>CAZBRI010000479.1:0-2827 GCA_964494055.1 uncultured Anaerolinea sp. | reverse complement strand
GGGCAGGCTCATCTATGCTGTCACATCCTACCCGGGAGTTGTTGGTGTGGGTATTGATGAAAATACGGCTGCCCTGCTTGAAGAAGATGATCTGCTGACTGTTTGCGGAACCGGTGCGGTTACGATTGTGGATGGCAGTCAGATCACAGCCACAGATCTCCCTGAAGTTACCCGCCGTGTACCAATTTCAGTCACAGGGCTGACGGTGCATGTCCTTACCGAAGGCGGTACCTATTGCTGCAGCACGCATACCGCCAGCCTGCCAATACTAAAATAAAAGGAAGCCTATGTGCCGGAGTATTAAACAATTACGCCATCCTGAAACAGCTGTCAGCGAACAGGAAATCTACGAAGCCTCATTGCAGTTTGTCAGGAAGATAAGCGGGTTCCGTAAACCTTCACGTGCCAACGCTGTAATTTTTGAAAGCGCAGTCCAGGAAATTGCCCGGGTGACAGGTCAAATGCTGATCAGCCTGGAGCAGCCCATTTTGTCCGCATCAATCTCAAAACAGGAATAATTCAACATGCTGCTTCACTCCGCACCGCAATTACTCACCCTTGCAGGAGGTCCCCAGCGCGGTCATGATCTTGGAAACCTGGGTATCATCGAAGATGGTGCAGTTCTCATCCGGGATGAAAAGATTATTGCCGTCGGCAAGACATCTGATCTCAAGGAAGCATACCCGCATGAGCCCATGCAGGATGCCTCAGGCAGTGTGGTCATGCCGGGATTTGTAGATCCGCATACACATGTCATCTGGGCAGGTGACCGCGCCATGGAATTTGAAAAGCGCCTCGAAGGTGCCACATACATGGAGATTCTGGCTGCCGGCGGAGGTATTCACTCCACGGTGCGGGCAACGCGCCGGGCAGGCATGGAAGAGCTGATGGCGCAGACCCGTTCGCGCTTGTTCCGCATGTTCGCACATGGTACTACCACTGTTGAAGCAAAGTCAGGTTATGGCTTGCAGACTGCCACAGAGTTAAGACTTCTGAAAGCCTTGCTGGCACTTGAAGAAGAGAGCCGGCTGGATCTGGCTCTGACCTTCCTCGGCGCACATGCCATTCCGCCTGAATTTAAAGACCGGCCGCAGGAATACGTGGACCTTGTGACCGGAACCATGCTGCCGGTCCTGCACGAATGGTGGGAAGTACACGCTCCCGGCCGGGGACTGCCATTTGTGGATGTATTCTGCGAAGACGGCGCATTTGACCTTGCCCAATCAAGGCAGATACTGACCGCAGCTGCAAAGCTGGGTTTCCCTTTAAAAATCCACGCGGATGAATTCGCCAACCTGGGCGGGGCCAGCCTGGCGGTTGAACTGGGTGCGGCTTCCGCTGATCACCTGGTAAAGACATCCGATGCCGATATCGCGGCTCTTGGCTCATCCGGAACAGTGGCGGTCTCCCTGCCCTGTACGCCTTTCGGCCTCGCACATACTGAATATACGCCCGCTAAAAAATTGCTCGATGCCAATGCCATCCTTGCATTGGCCACAGACTGCAACCCCGGCACAGCCTGGAATGAATCCATGCAGTTTGTGATCGCCCTTGCCTGTCGGGCTATGAAATTGACGCCGGCGCAGGCGATTGCTGCTTCCACCATCAACTCGGCGCATGCCATCCGCATGTCAGACAGGGTTGGCTCGCTCGAAGCCGGCAAACAGGCTGATTTGCTGCTGCTGTCGGTGCCGGATTACCGGCAGCTTGGTTACCGCTTTGGCACGAACCTGGTAAAACAGGTGATCAAAAAAGGCCGTGTGTATTCTGTCGATGTAGGTTATTACAGAACTGCCTGACAGGTTATTTATTTAAATTCGTCGGATTTTATCGTTTTATTCACCCTTTACAGGATGATCGATTGTTTGATTGGAGATGAACATGAATAAAAAACTATTAACCCTTCTATCTGTTTTTGTTCTGCTTGCATTGACACTTCCTGCAGCTGGGTCATCTGTCTTTGCAAAAAGCGGCAATGGTATTCTGGCTCTGGGTAATGTACCCACACCTGTTTCTCCGGTTGGAAGTATCAGTTCACCAAGACCCACTTTTCAATGGAGCAGTGTGAGCAGCGCAGTTTATTATCAGCTGCGGGTTTATAAAGGAACAAAAGTCCTTTATACCGTTGTTTATTCTGCATCTTCCATCTGCGGCTCTGCAAGTTTCTGCCTTGCCACCCCTTCCACTGTCCTATCTGTTGGAAATTACAAATGGCAGGTTCGGGCATTTGTAACCGGGGCTTACCGTAATTTCAGCACCAGCAAGGCTTTTTCATATAACATTCCTGCAGCAGCATACTCGCCGAATAGTACAACCTCGGATATCACGCCGACCTTCACCTGGAGCAAGATCAGCAGTGCTGCACGTTACCAGATCATGGTTCTGAAGGCTGGTTCAACGGTGTACACCAAGGACCTGCCGGCAGCAGACTGTGGTACTGAAAGTTTTTGTATCTACACCCCCACCGTGGTCCTGATCCCCGGGAATTACACCTGGAAGGTTCAGGCCAAAGTCAGTTCGGTGTGGCAGGCGTACAGTTCCCAGGTCGCCTTTACCATATCTGCTGCACCGGGAGAAATGGTAACCGTTCCGGCTGGAAGTTTCCAGATGGGCTGTGACCCCGCGCATAATGCAGGGTATACCTGTGCAGCTGATGAACTTCCGCTTCATACAGTCACTTTGAGCGCATTCCAGATTGATAAGTATGAAGTCACCAATGCCCAGTATGCTTACTGTGTTTCACAGGGTTGGTGTACCCCGCCGGCTGATTACTCTTCCAATACCCGGGATTCATATTATGATGCACCGGCATACGGCAGCTACCCCG
>CAZBRI010000478.1:0-2840 GCA_964494055.1 uncultured Anaerolinea sp. | reverse complement strand
ACTGGGTGGAGAGCATGAAAGTGGCCTCCGCCGAATCGAGCGGGCAGGGCGGCGGACCTCCGGGGGATCAGTGGGCACACCGGCCGGTCATCATCTTCCCTCTGGCCAATATGGTGATGTGGGGCATGGGTCTGCCGCTGGGGCTGGCTGCCTGGGCCGCCTTTGCCTGGGCACTCTGGCAGGTGCTGCGGCATGGCAAGAACTGGCGCATTCACCTGCTGCCGCTGGTCTGGTCCGGCGGGTATTTCCTCTTCATGGCCACACGCTGGGTCAAATCCATCCGCTACTTCTTACCGATCTATCCCTTTTTATGCCTGCTGGCAGCCTGGGGATTGATGGAGCTGTGGAGAATTGCCCTGGAAAGACAGGAAAAAGCCGATGAAACACCCCGGGGAAAGCTGGCCAATACCGGCCTTGCCATCCTTGTATCTTCCATTATATGGATTACCATCCTGGGAACATTTGCCTGGGCAAAGAGTTTTGTTACCGCTGTGTATAAAACACCGCATACACGCCTGCAAGCCACCCACTGGATCTACAAGAATATCCCGGGGCCGTTCCAGCTGGGGTTGACCCTGGCAGATGGATCGGTTTTTCACGAGCCGTTGGCAGCACCGGACGGGCTGGAGTTCAGCGAACAGTACCCTGCCAGGCTGCCCTTTACTTTGAGCACCGGCGGCAGCCTGACGCAGGTCGTCATCCCGCATATCCGCTCCAATCAGCCGAACACCCTGCACCTTTTCATCACCAGCGACCCGGAGGGATTGAATGTACTGGCTGAAGCCAGCCAGCCGGTCTCATCGCAAAATCACGAGATAAGGCTCGAGTTCACGGCGGTGAAGATCGAACCGCTGGTGACCTATTACCTGACGGCAAAGAGCAGCGGACTTGAATCGATCATCATTAGCCGGGCCATGGTCACCAGTGAAAGCTGGGACGAGAGCCTGCCTGTACCTTTTGAAAACCGCGACCCGTTTGGACAGCTTTACAATGGCAAGATCATGGAGATCCGCTGGCAGGATGATGCTACAAAGCGGGATGAAATTCTGAATACTCTCTCGGTAACCGATTACCTGATCGTTCCCAGCCAGCGGGCTATTTGGGCCAGCTGCCGGATCCCGATGACCTTCCCGATGACCATGGATTATTACCGGGCTCTGTTTAACGGGAAACTCGGTTTTGATGAAATTGCCCAATTCAGCGCACCGTTCCAGGTCGGACCGTTATGGGTATCGGACCTGGCGGGAACCATCAGCTGGATGAGCAAGCCCGAGCTGCCGCTCTTCAATCACAGCTGGCTGGCAGCCGAAGAAGCCTTCAGTGTTTATGATCATCCACCCGTCTGGATCTTCAAAAAGCGGGCAGATTTCAACCTGGAAATTGCCAGGAAAATCCTGAGCCAGGCAGACCTGAGCCAGGTGGTGGTTCAATCAGCCTTCAATGCAACGGGTGATTGGTGCCCGGCGAAATAATTTATCGATATAACTTGAGATTGATTTGTGCCCAAAAGCACAGGGTCGAGTAAAATAGAATGATGATAGAACCTGATTTTCAAATCGTTCATCCCGAACCTTTATTAATAGTAATATCCGGTCCATCAGGGGTTGGCAAGGACTCGGTGTTGAACCGCATGAAAGAACGCGGTCTGCCTTTTCACTTTGTGGTGACAGCCACAACCCGGTCAATCCGTCCGGAAGAAGTGAATGGGCATGATTATTTTTTCCTGACCAGTGATCAATTTGCCCATATGATCGAGAATAATGAGCTGCTGGAATATGCCATTGTGTACAATGATTACAAGGGCATCCCAAAGCAGCAGGTGCGGGACGCACTGAGTACCGGTATGGATGTAATCATGCGTATTGACGTGCAGGGCGCCGCCACCATCCGTAAGCTGGTCCCGAATGCCGTGCTGATCTTCCTGACCACGGAAAGCGAAGAAGACATGGTTTACAGGCTGCAAAACCGGCGGACAGAAACACCGGAAGGCTTAAAGCTGCGAATTGCAACCGCCAGGCAGGAACTAAAACGGGCTCACGAATTTGATTATGCTGTGGTAAACAAACAATCTCACCTTGACCAGACAGTGGATGATATTTCAGCCATCATATCTGCAGAACATCACCGCGTAATCCAGAAGAAAGTGACCCTGTGAACGAACCATCCCAATTCCTGGATACACCGCCTCAGCCTGCAAAACCGGTCATCAAAGAAACCCTGGTCACCCCGGCTGCAACCTACACGCTGATCGTCATCACGGTCATCATCTACCTGCTGCAAACAATCACCAATGCTATTTTCGGCGTTGACCTGCCTGCCGCATACGGGATGAAGATCAACGAATTTATCCTGAACGGCAACATGTGGCGGCTGGTTACCCCCATGTTCCTTCACGGTTCCCTGCTGCATATCGGGTTTAATATGTATGCGCTGGTCGTGATCGGCAGCGGACTTGAAAGGCGCTTTGGACACTGGCGTTTTCTCACCCTGTACTTTATGGGATCGATCGCCGGCAACGTATTCTCATTTATTCTTTCGCCCAACCCGTCACTCGGTGCTTCGACAGCCATCTTCGGGCTGCTGGGTGCTGAGATGGTATTCTTCTACCAGAACAAAGAACTCTTTGGCAGCGGTGCAAAACGGGCCCTGCAGAACGTGATCACCGTGGCGGCCATCAATCTACTAATCGGTCTATCACCCGGAATAGACAACTGGGGACACCTCGGCGGTTTGATCGGCGGCCTGATCTTTACCTGGTTTGCCGGACCGAAGCTTCATTTTGAAGGCTTTGGGGATTATATCGAAGTGGTGGACGAACGGACGACGAACGACACGGTGCT
>CAZBRI010000477.1:0-2846 GCA_964494055.1 uncultured Anaerolinea sp. | reverse complement strand
TAGGCCAGCTCTGCGATGTCAGCGTAGGTAATCTCGGGCAGTGTTTTGGCATTCGGCACCATCCGCGGATCCGCTGTCATGACCCCATCTACATCCGTCCAGATCCAGACATCATCCGCCGGTAAAACAGCCCCCAGGATGGCAGCTGAAAAATCACTGCCGCCTCTCCCAAGGGTGGTCACGATCCCTTCAGGCGTTGCGCCGATAAAGCCGGTCACAACCGGTACGACACCATCCTCCATTAAGGGAATTAGTTTTGCCCGGGTGGCAAATGTACTTGCGCCAAAATCAGGATGTGCATTTTGAAAACTGTTATTGGTAATAATCAATTAAGTAGATTCAACAGCCTGTGACTTTATGCCGGCTGAGATGAAAACAGCTGAAAGGAGCCGTACACACAGCCTTTCCCCGAAAGAAGCTGCTGCATCCAGCGCACGCGGGCTTGCTTCACCCAGGACTTCGATCGCCCGGCACAGTGACCCAAAAGCAGCGATCAGTCCGGTTATTTCCTGGTTGAGCTTTGATCTCATCTCGGAATCCTTGATCAGGGCATAGCTGATTTCCTGGTGTCTTTCAAGCAGGGATTGTTCTGCCTTGATCAGCGGCTGAAGATCACCCCTGGCTGCCTGAATGGCACTGTCCAGCAGCGAATTTGTAGCACCTGAAATGGCTGAAGTGACAACAACCACACGATCCCATTCTTCAAGAGCATCTTTAACGATCTGAGCAGCCTGCGTCATCGCCTGGACAGATCCAACAGATGTTCCGCCGAATTTCATAACCAATGTCCGCTTCAATTTTTCAGCCATGATGGAACTCCTAAAAATTTCTGGAAATAAAATAAAAAAAGCGCTCCACGTTTCCGTAGAGCGCTGATGTTCGGTTGAGCAGCCTGAGGCTGACTACTTTCCAGACACCAATACCCCACGGCAAAACCGTGTGGTTGAAGTTGTGGTTGTAGTCATCATATCCAGAACTGTTTTCATGTGCCGGCAAATATATCACTTGCAATGCTGATTGTCAAGAAAACAGCACAATGCCTTGGTTAATATATTTAGTCAGCAGTTTCTTTATTCTCTCAAAACAATTACAAATAATTTTTCATTCACATTTTTATGTAATTAATGAACATCTCAAAACCAGCTGTTGGAAATTACCGGGGGAATTATTTTTTTCAAAACTATCTAATATTCCTTAAAAACCATCTTTTTGATTACCAATTGAACTAAAGGTGTAATATTGTCCAATATAATAACATGTAATGTATTATAATGGTATTATGTTTGAGCGTTTACTGGAAAAAGACCTGGGTAATTGGAAGATAAATCCGTATAGAAAGCCGTTAATATTACGTGGTGCCAGGCAGGTGGGAAAAACAAGTTTGATCCGAAAATTCGGACAGGATAATTTCGATAATATGATTGAAATTAACCTGGAAAAAAGAGATCAAAGAGAATTATTTGACCAGGCAGTCAGTGTTGATGATTTTATTAAAAGGATCAATTTATTATTCGATAAAAAAGTAATTCCTGGTTCAACTTTATTATTTATCGATGAGATCCAGGAATCGAAAAATGTTTTAGAGCTATTGAGATTTTTTGCTGAAGAATATCCGGAATTACATGTTATGGCTGCCGGATCTTTATTGGAAGCACAAATCGGACGGGATTGGTCGATACCCGTTGGAAGAGTGGAATACAGGTGTTTATACCCTTTGACCTTTTTTGAATTTTTAAAGGCAAGAAACAAAACAGGTCTTCTTGATGAATTGCAATCGATAAAATTAGGACAAAATTTCGCTTATTCGATAATGGCTTCAGAATATTTTAAAGAATATGTATTGTTGGGTGGTATGCCAGAAGTTGTTAACAGTTTTGTCGAAACGGGAAATCATGGTCAGGCCCGTGCCATTTTCAGCCGGCTTCAAACTGTTTATGTGGATGACATTAGAAAATATTCCAGGTCTATTGAAAATTATAAATATCTGGAACTGGTAATGGAATATGGCCCAAGGCTTGCTGGTTCTTTGTTCAAGTATGAAAAATTTGGCGGCTCTAATTACCGCAGCCGTGAGATAAGTGCTGCTTTCCAGGCTGTTGAGAAAGTGATGCTATTAAAACAGGTACAGGCAATAAATTCAACGTCACTTCCTGTTGTACCTAAAAGTAACCGTCCCAAAAAGCTTATCTGGTTGGATGTTGGGCTGGTGAATTTTGTTAATAATGCATATAGCGGGATGTTGGTTGGCGAATATCAGGGCAAAATGAAGGAGCAGGTGGTAGGTCAAAGCTTACTGGCATCTGCTGGAATAGAACCATTCGATTTTTATTATTGGTCTAGAGACCGGGATGAAGGAACTGCTGAAGTAGATTTTTGTTTTCAATATCGATCACATATGGTTGGGTTGGAGATAAAGTCGGGAAATGTAACTCAGATGAAATCACTATTCAGCATGGCAAATTTTGACCCTAAGGCGGCACTTGTTCGAGTTTCCTGGGATGATTTGAAAGTTGAAAAATGGAGATTTTCAGGAAAACAATATCAGGTACTTTCAATTCCATTCTATCTGATCGATCGTTGGAAAGATTTTCTGGAATAGTTTTTGTGATGTTTTGGCAGAGAAACAATAACTAATCAGAAATGAAGCTATTGTTGAGCTTCATATCCCTTATAAAACCTGATTTCCCGAAATCATAATTTAATCAATTTACTTACCGAATCACCTTTGGATCATACCTTCGGCCCTTCCAGGTAACGCCTCTCCCGGAGAGCACTTTCCAGGCTGAGCTGAACATCATGGCTGCAAAAACGCCGGCACCCAGCGGGGTGCTGACAGCATAGATCGG
>CAZBRI010000476.1:0-2849 GCA_964494055.1 uncultured Anaerolinea sp. | reverse complement strand
GATAGCTTCAGGTGACTGGAGTTCAGACGTGTGCTCTTCCGATCTAATAATTTAAATATATCAAAAACATTCCTCAAAATTCAATTACTTGCGTTTTTGTGAAGTTATAAATCATGACCAATCTGAGAAACGAATAAATTTTCTTCAATGACTGAATAATTTTTTGTTATGTAATCTTTTATAAAGGAACTTGACCGGAAACTCATGACCAGATCTTTAAAAAAATGGTTCGGAATTATGGATAAAAGCCCAAGCCAAACTATCGCCCAGGAATGAATTGCGAGATAAGGAGCAAAAAAAGGGGATGCCGCGATCGCAAATTTAATCTCCCGCTTCCACACTGCCAATACAAGGAATAATATACCGACCGGAATGCCATTCGGCCATGCGCTTACATTCCATTCAGCCTGGATCACATGTGATGAATACATGAACCATGGACCAAAAATCAATACTGAAATCAGCACGGCGGTGGTAACTGGCAAAAACACCTTTACCACCAGTCTAAATCCGCCGTTCCGCCACGACTCTATGAGCCAAAATATTGCTGCGGCAATTCCTATTTGTGGTTTCGCCAGGACAAAAAATAATCCTATTTGCGGCGGGAGGATAAATCCCAGTGCAACCAGTCCATCCAGGTTGCCAAAGATCGAATTGACGATCATCCCGGAGGAAACCAGGAAAATAAACATCAGGGCAACATTTGTTCTTAATTTTGACATCACAAAAATATATGAGAATATATTCAAAACAAACATTACCGCACTGCCCAGGGCAGGTGATAGAAGAGCAACAGGCAGCAGAGGAAGTAATACCCAGGCTGGATTAAAGAAAGTAGGTATTGTATAAGGTGATCTCCCGCTTAATAACACCAGGCAGGCGTCCCTGAAGGTCCCCTTCCAATCAGTTCCAAAAGCTGAAGGCACATTAAAGGGTAGATAGCCTTTAATGAACCATGTTGAAAATAAAAAAAACAGAAAGATAACTGCCGCAATCAATATTGATAACTTGTACGAATATAACTTTCTTAAAATTACCAATATCCTTTTCGTCATTGTCGGCTACGATCTCACTTTTATTTTTTTTGAAAACAGATATTTCTCGATCCACCTTACCACATCCAGTTTATCACCCGCTTTTTTCAAAATACCTTACAGCACACCGATAAATACTCAAAATTCAAAAATAATACTTAATGAGTAGATATTCAACAATTCATAGAGTATAGATAATTTTCAGGAAATGGTTGATAACTGGAATCAAATAATTCACTTCAGTCCCAACACGACCTTTTTTTTGTATTTCTATTGAACCAGCAATTGATCAAACCCGCTGCAAAATAGATAAATAAACCACCCCCGGATTATTCCAGGGGTGGTTTATGATCATGGCTCCCAGCCGAGGATTCGAACCTCGAACCTAGCGGTTAACAGCCGCCCGCTCTGCCGTTGAGCTAGCCGGGAACGCGTCAGAGATTATATATTCAAGCTTGTGCTGTGTCAAGCAAAAAAGACAGCAAAAACAACAATCAGATTTTTATTTCACAAACCAGGTGATAAAAAAGAAACCAAGCACTCCCGCCCATAACCACGAATCGATCCTATCGAATGCGCCGCCGTGACCGGGAAATATTGTGCCGGAGTCTTTCATCCCAGCCTGCCGTTTAAACATACTCTCGCCCAGGTCGCCGAGCGGGGTCAATAATCCAACCAACAGCCCAAAGGCAGCACCCTGCCAGATTGTGATATGCAGCGGTCCCCATTTTGTGTAAGAAAAAGCAAGAAATCCGCCTATTAACATCGATGAAAATGCACCGGCAGCAAACCCTTCCCAGGATTTTTTCGGGGAAAGGCGCGGGGTCATTTTATGCTTACCGTAAGATGCACCGATCAAATAGGCCCCGGTATCCGTCATCCAAACACACGGGAGAACAAACATCACCCACCAGCCGCCATCCGGCAGCTGCCGTAGATCCAGAAGGTAAGAACCGATCCATCCCAGGTATAACAATGCACCTACACTGATATTGAACTCCACTGCTGCATGTTCATTACCACGTTCATAATCCAGGAGATGAAATGCCAGTGCAGCCAGTATGCTTAAAACAAGCACTGCGAGTGAATAGTCAGGGTAAATGTACCTGCTGATTGCAATAAAGCTTACACCGATAGCGATCATCCATCGGGCAAACCGGGCTTTATCACCGTGAAACATTAATGAATATTCCCACGCTGAAACTACAATCAAAAAGCCCATGAATAATAAATAAAAAACACCTCCCATAAACAGGAGGGGTAACCCAATCAACAGCAGCAGAAGTGCTGTGATTGTCCTTTTAGGCATGTGAATCCTGGTATTCAGACGATTCAACTTTTCCGAATCGTCTATCTCGATTGGCAAATTCATCCAGGGCTTTTTTCAATTCTTCAGGACCAAAATCCGGCCAAAAAGTCGGCGTCACATACCATTCTGAATATGCTGCCTGCCAGATCAAAAAGTTGCTGATGCGAAGTTCACCAGAAGTTCGAATGATCAGATCTGGATCAGGAGAATCACATGTATAGAGGTAAGTATTCACCAGTTCAGGGGTAACGTCTTCAGGTTTGATCTGATCTGCCAGCATATGTTGAACGGCTCGAATAATCTCATCCCGGCCGCCGTAGTTAAAAGCAATATTGAGTACCAGCCTTGTGTTATTCTTTGTTTTTTCAACTGCAGTAAGGACCTTTTTCTGAAGGTTTGGAGATAATTGATCAAGCTTACCCAGGTGCCGCAGCTGAACACCCTGCTCATTTAATTCATTCAACTCTTTCTCTATTACATCCTCAACAATACCCATCAACCCGTTT
>CAZBRI010000475.1:0-2863 GCA_964494055.1 uncultured Anaerolinea sp. | reverse complement strand
CCCGCTCAACCAGGTGCAGGTAGGACTGCCATTCCTGTTCATCCATTTGAATATTGTTTTCCTGTGCCGGAAATTGTTGTTTCTGAACATCGCGGATGTAATTTTCGAAAGCCTTTTTCATTTCATTGTGCAGATCAGCATATTTTTTTACAAATTTTGGCGTAAATCTATCAAACAAACCGAGAACATCATGACTGACCAGCACCTGTCCATTGCATCCTTTGCCCGCACCGATACCAATAACAGGGATGGAACACCTGGAAGATATGTGCTCTGCCAGTTGTTCCGGTACAGCTTCCAGGACCAGGCTGAAGCAGCCTGCTTCCTGCAAGATCAGGGCATCTTCCAGCAAACGCTGACCGGCAAGCGCTGTTTTTCCCTGAGCCCGATAGCCGCTGAATTGGCGGATGGATTGAGGTGTAAGACCGATGTGCCCCATCACTGGAATCCCGGCGGATGTGATTGCTCTTACAGCATCCGCACGCTCACGGCCGCCTTCCAGCTTCACGCAATCCATACCAGCAGAGGCGAGGAACCTGCCAGCATTCCGAACTGCTTCTTCAACCGAGGCCTGGTATGACATAAAAGGCATATCGCCGATCAGGAGTGCAGTCTTCGCACCTCTCGAAACAGCTCTGCAATGATGAAGCATATCTTCCATGGTGACAGAAAGGGTGTTTTCATACCCCAGCACAACCATCCCAAGGGAATCACCAACCAGGATGGCATCGATTCCGGCTTCATCCATGATTAACGCAGACGGGTAATCATAGGCAGTTAATATTGAAATCGGCTCCCGCCGATCCTTTTTTTGCTGAAGCGATGATATGGTTATTTTTTTTCGGGATGATATTACAGGGAAAATTTGAACAGTAGACATCGGGTACCCTCCGGTTGGTAGAGTCCTTACCAGGCAGACACCTGGATAGAAACAATTGGTTAATTCATTTTCCCGTCACATTCTTTGTTGATATGTGCGGTAAGAACAATTATACGTCAAGGCGGACTTGATAGCAATTTAAACCTTGAGGATAAAGCAAGCATGATAATAAAAATTATATCGTACATCCAATATCATTTTTTTAAATATTTATTCTACTGGATGTATAATAAAGAAAAGATCAAACCCCGGAGGAAAAAATGCGAAGAATGTTTGGATTTTTAATTGGTTTATTTGTGGGCTGGTTATTTGGATCCACGATCGCACTGCTGATGGCTCCTGAATCCGGGGAAAAGCTGAGGAGTGATTTACGGTCAAGGTCCGGTGGTTTTGTTGATCAGATCAAGACTGCAGCTGAAACTCGCCGAAAGCAGCTGGAAGATCAATTGGCCGCGATGAGCACCCCCAGGATCACCACAAAGCCAGAATAGAATATTTGCAATTCCCGGATTAATCCCGGCAGTGATTTATAAGCTCACCATTTGCATCAATTTTTCACCAAAAGATGCGGGTGAGCTTTTTTCTACCAGGAGCTCTTTCGCCTGGTGAAATTTCATAAAATCCCGCATCGTAAAGGCTACAGCCTGGATCAGCTCGTCATCAGGCTGAATACCAGGTTCAAGGTAGATCGGAATTATGCGTAATAACCCAGTTTTTCTTTCCAATTTTGGATCGAATCTGCCGATCAGTTGATCTTTATATAGAATAGGCAGGCAGTAATAACCATAAATTCGCTTTGAAGCCGGATAATAAGCTTCCAGGCGCTGCCTAAATCCCCAAAAGGCTTCATCGCGTCCCTGTGCCCACCAGAGGTTATCAAACGGATTAAGGAAGGTAGTCCGTTGAGCTTTGATCTCACCCATGGCCGCTTTTTCCAATAACGGTATTGAATCTGAATGCACAACCAGTGTCTGCAGCCCCTGCATGGTATCTGCCTGTACTTCGATAAACCGGCCTTCACGGATCAAATCTGCGATCAATGGCCTGGCACCGGTCAATTTCATCCAGGTGTAATCAGCAGCATTGCGGGGAAAACAGATGCCCAGGGCTTTTACGCCCATTTCCAGCCAGGCTCGATCACGTTCCACTCTTGAAGGTTCCGTTTGATCCACCCAGGTTGGCAGCACTCTTTCTGTCAGATCGTAAATGCGCCTGAATTTTACCCGGCCAGCGATCATCAAATCCCCAAAACCATAAAGGTGTTCTAGAGCCATTTTTTCAGGCCGCCAGTTCCACCAGGTTCCATGCTGTGTCTTTTCACCTTCAATACTGACAGTTTGTACTGCCCCATCACGACGTATCCGTTCGTGAATCTCTTGAACAAGGTCCGGGTTCCCGGGGGTTGACATCCAATCGGTATACCATTGATGGCCTTTTTCCCGCATGGCCCGCTGCCGGGGGATCTGGTATCGATATTCAGAAAGGGGAATAAAGCAGGCGGCATGAAACCAGCCTTCAAAAATTTTCCGCTGTTCCTGAACATTCCCCATCCGATCGAAATGATCCATATCATAATTGCCGAGACGGGACCAAATGGTCAAATAATGGGCCCTGGCAACCATCTGCAGGGTATCGATCTGAACAGCACCCAGATTTTCAATCAAGGTGTAAATTGAACCAAATGTTGGATTTGAATCCCCTGTATTGGGATTATCCAGCATTGAAGCATGCAGCGCCAGTGCCCGTACAGCCGAAAGCGGGTATATGGTCAAATTACAGGCACCCGGTCTTCATTCATCCCGAATGCCTGATCCAGAAGTTTCAGAAACTGCTGTGTGTCATTCTGGGTGATGATCCTTGTCCGTATGGCACGTGGAAATTGATGCAGCTTGAGATACTGCATGGCGTGTTTCCGGAACAACATGATGCCGATCCTTTCGCCATAGAATGACAAGATCGGAAGAGCGTCGTGTAGGGAAAGAG
>CAZBRI010000474.1:0-2871 GCA_964494055.1 uncultured Anaerolinea sp. | reverse complement strand
GGAAGCGGTGACGAAACGCAGCGGCGGCAGGCTGTCCATGGCGCGGCCATCAGAACGGTACATGGCCGCAGCTGCGGTACCGGTGGAATGACAATCCACAAGCGATGCAAGCAGTCCGCCGTATACAAACCCCGGGATGGCGGTGTGATAAGGTTTCGGACGAAAATGGGTCACGCTTTCATCACCTTCCCAATAGGTTTTGATCTGATGCCCTTCGGAATTTAAATTCCCGCAGCCATAACAATGAGCAGCAAATTCAGCATAGTAATCCTGGAAGGCTTTTTGTTCTTCGGGCATCTGCTCTCCTTGTTGATCAACCAGATTCATAAAGTTTTTTTATCTGCGGCCGGTAAGACGGATTTGAACGAAGTAAAGTGTTATCACTGATCTGATCCAGTCCGCCGAGAGCACCTTTTTCAGCAATCCTTTTGCAGACAAGATCGTTGATAGACAGCAGCAGGGCTTTGCTGATCTCTTCAGCATGGATCACCTGGAACGGCCGGTCATGAAATGCAGATGTCTCTTCCGGGACGGGAGTTGTCAGGCCAAGTCTGTTATGCATTTTTGCCAGCAGCACACACGCATCTCCAAGCGCGGCAGCTCTCGTTTCCCATGTTTCAGCTGTTTGAATGCGCCACAGAACAGGCAGGAAATTATCCGCGCAGGTGAGCTGTTTGAAACCGGAGCCAAACCATTTTGGGTAAGGCGCGTAGGTCTTCTCCATCAGGAAGCACAGACTCATGATGTCACGGGCCAGGCGCGAGCCCATCAGTGCGGAACCAAGCTCATCTCCAACGTAACCGGCGCGCTGCATCAGGGCATCCTCCTGCGAAATGCGGTCCCAGCCGGCAGCCAGCAGGTAGATCCAGGCATCCTGCGGGTACCAGGATAATTTCCTGCGCAGGCTTTCCAATTCTCCGGTCGTATCTTCAAAGACTCTGCCAGATGTGATTACACGCAGCAGTTGGGAAGGAAATGTCAGCCAATCCGCCGCATCCAGGGGTGTATCAAGATCCCAATTCATTTCTTCAAGGATAAATGACTTCAAACTGCTTATCTGAACAGCATGGGCCACCTGTCCTTCAACTGACTTTTCATCCATAAAGAAGGTGCCCGGTTCATCCAGGGAGGGTTTTGTTCCCAGTGAAAAACCGCGATAACTGGAACGCAGTTTCTGCCTCAATAATTGATCTATCCCGTCAGCCATTTCATCAACGGACTCTGGCAGAAATAACTGCATGCGCGGGGCCCAGCAGTGATCCATGGACATGGGGGTATCAAAACCAAGCACCTCGCTGCCGTAACCGATCAGGGCGGCAGAATGCGGTAAGCCCGGAAAATATTCATCCAGCAAGGGGCGGATCAGCTCCCTGTAATAACTTTCGGCCAGATCAAGCGCGGGGATAAATGTCGGCATAATGTTAATATTCACCCTAATGATGTCCAAACAACGCAATTGAGGCTAATATAGCCGGATCGGTTTCAAATGTGATCGTATCCCAGGGCGCATAAGCCTGCTGATCAGGAATGATCCCATCCTTCTCCCAGTTCGCATCCGAATTCAAAGGCGCGAACCGCTCAGAAGCGATCCAGGCCCGTGAGCCGTCATCAAATGTGTACTGCAGCAGAATCTCGACATTCCCGAGTGTTGTCTGCCCGACAATTTTTGCACGTCCGATATCCTGCAGGATACCGGAAAAAATCTCGCCGAAGCTGACAGTATCCTCTCCTACCAGGACGATCAAAGGGACTTCCTGGGAATTTTGGATAGGTTGAGCTTTGACCGAGAATGGAATTTTCTCATTTCGTAATACGTAGTCGCCCAGTTTTCCTTTGGCAAAAAAAGCAATGATCTTTTCAACGATATCACCTGCGCCGCCCTCATTTTGCCGGTTATCCAGGATCAAGCCATCCAGCCTGCCCAATTTCTGAAGACTATTTTGCACCTGAGCTGGAATTGTTTCATCATAAAATGAGGGAATAAAAATATATCCGATTTTGGAGCCATCCCTGGTATCAAGCAGGCGTGATTCCACCCTGAGCGAATCAGTGATGTGATGCCGGATGAGCATGATCTGCCGCGGTTCTTCACCCTGCGACTGCACTTTGACAACAACAGCACTGCATTCCGGTCCGCGGATACGGAAGTTATACGGAACACCGCCTTCCACCAGGGGTAATCCGTCCACGGCTAGCAGGTTATCATGCGGTTTCAGCCCGGCATACTCTGCGGGTGAGCCCGGAAAGACCGACATGACCGTTATCAAATTTCGCTCCAGCACCGTTGTGATCATTATCCCCAACCCGACAAAATCCTGACGGCCGGATAACTCGGAATCCAGGCGCGCTACTTCAGCAGGAGATTGATACTGTGAGTGATCATCACCCAGGGCTGAAACCAGGGATTCCAATTCATTATAAAAAGCAGGGACATCCAGACCGGCATTGATCTTTGCCCTGGAAGATTTCACCAAAGCCGGCCAATCCAACCCGTTATAATCCGGATAAAGATAGTGCTTGGTGATTGTTGTTGTCAATTGATCGAATACTTTCAGCTGCATATCTTTGCTGAGAGGCGGGTTGGGTTCAACCGTGGGAGTAGGTGAAGCCGACAGCCTTTGAACCGGCTGTGTAGCCAGGGCCTGCCCCTTGCAATCCGCAGGGATATAAACATCCTTCTCAAGATCGAGCGGTGTTGGAGTGAGTGTAAATTCAGGAGTTGGTGTGAGGGTGGGTGTGCTGCTTGGAACAGGTGTCGATGTTGGCAGGGACAGGATCTGTGAGGCGAAGTTGCAGGCCATTGCAGGTAAAATTAGCATGCTGAAAGATCGGAAGAGCACACGTCTGAACTCCAGTCACCTGAAGCTATCT
>CAZBRI010000473.1:0-2873 GCA_964494055.1 uncultured Anaerolinea sp. | reverse complement strand
TGGACTCAAAGGGCTGGAGTTGATTGCCCCAATGCATGTTTCAACCGGGAATGTGAAAGAAGTCAAATCCTGGATGAATGATGCCGGTTTGACGACTGTTGCGGTCAACCCGTATTTATGGACCGAGCCGCAATGGCGTTACGGGGCACTTTCAGCACCGGATCCAAAGGTGCGTGCGCAGGCGGTGGATACTGCCAAAAAATCGATTGATATTGGACGTGAACTAGGATGCGGCAAGATGGATCTCTGGCCGGGTGAAGACGGCTGGGATTACATGTTCCAGGCAAATTACGGTCAGATGTGGGATCTGACACTTGAATCTATTCGCCAAATCGCTGAGTATGATCCGGATTACCTGATCGGAGTTGAGTACAAGATCAGCGAGCCGCGGATGAATCAGCACATCAGCACAGCTGCAAAGGCAGCCCTGCTTGGCGCAGAACTGGGCCTGGCGAACGTCGGGGCATATCTCGATTTTGGCCACGCATTGATCTCACGCGAAAATCCGGCTGAATCTGTGGCACTGCTATCGCGAACCAAGCGTCTCTTTGGGGTGCATGTCAATGATAATTACGGTCTCGAAGATGATGATCTAACGGTTGGCTCCGTCCACCTGTTAACAACCCTCGAATTTTTGCTGGCTCTCGAAGATTATGGCTACAAGGATTGGATCAGCCTCGATATTGTTCCCCGGCGGGAAAGTGCCGCTGCTGCCTGTGCACAGTGTTTCTCTGTCATGGAAAAAATCTACGGCATGATCGGCCGGCTGGATAGAGCTGCCCTGGCCGAGGCCCAGGCTTCGATGGATGCCATAGAGACTCAGCGGATTGTTTACGAGATCTTCAACAGCTGAGCTGACAGGCAGCATTGTGAGCAGCGTGCAGTGCCCGGGCTGCTGGTTGATTTTCATGCAGATGAGATCAGGGTACAACAGTAAATAATTTGGTGCGAATGATTGACACCCGGTCGATTGAAGATAGGCAGTCATGGCATTTAAACATTTCTAATTTTGAATAAAATTGAGGCTGATATGATGTTCGGAATTGCCGTTACAGAACCTGGAAAACTGGCCCTTGTTCAGCTCCCCATCCCGGAACCCGGGCCTTATGAAGTTTTAATCCGGACAGAAGCGGCCTGTATTTGTAATGCCACCGACCGGAAGCTTGTGGATGGGCAATTTCCGGGTGTGGAAACCTACCCCCTGCTGCTCGGCCACGAGAGTGCAGGGATCGTGACGGCTGTTGGCGGGAAAGTCCGCCATTTCAAATTGGGTGAGCGGGTGATCGGCGGGTTGATTCTACGGCCAACTGATCCTGCTTATGCAAGCGGCTGGGGTGGTTTTTGTGAATATACCCTGGCTGGGGATCACAAAGCCATGCTTGAGGATGGCACTGCAGATATGCAGCATGATTATGCTGAAGTGTATGAGATCATGCGTACTGTACCGCAGGATATCCCGCTCGAGGCGGCGGTACTTCTCTGCACCTGGCGGGAAGTGTATGCAGCATTCGGGGATTTCAATTTACAGGCAGGTCAGAATATCCTCATTTTTGGTGCCGGTCCGGTGGGGTTAAGCTTTGTCAAGTTTGCCCGTCTTCTCGGTTTAAATTATATCGGCGTCGTAGAATATTCAGAAGAGAAACGCCGGATGGCGATGCAGATGGGAGCCAGCGAAACCTTTGAGCCTGGTACAGAAGGTCTGGCGGACATTATGGCAAAATGGCAGGGCAGATTGGATGCAGTAATCGATGCTGTCGGCAAGGAATCGATCATAAACGCAGCGCTCCCGCTGATCAAGCTGGGAGGTTCGATCTGTGTCTATGGTGTCATTGACCAGCCGGTGATCACTTTGCAAAAAAATGCAGGACCTTACAATTTCAATCTCCTGGTTCACCAGTGGCCGACCCGCTTCCGTGAATCAGCGGCACAGGAACCGTTATGCGAGTGGATTCGACAGGGCCTGTTGAACCATGCTGAGTTTTTATCCGCAGAGTTCAAGGTTTCACAATTCAATGAAGCATTTGCGCTTTCGCGTACAGGCACGACGCTGAAGACCATGCTGCGTTATTAGCAGGCTGGCTCTAATATAGAATTCAACATTTATTTTTGAGGATGCTGTCAATGACTGAGAAATTCATTCTCGCCCATGATTTGGGAACAACCGGCAATAAAGCTTCGCTGTTTGATGAGCAGGGACAAGTGAGAGCCAGTGCTTACTCGGTGTATGGGACAGAATATCCACGCCCCAACTGGGTGGAGCAGAATCCGGAAGACTGGTGGCAGGCAGTCTGCGCTTCTACCCGGCAGTTACTGGCGGAGGCAAAGGTACAGCCAAAACAGGTGGCGTGCATCACCTTCAGCGGACAAATGATGGGATGCGTGGTACTGGACCGTCAGGCACGGCCGCTGCGCAATGCCCTGATTTGGGCCGATACGCGCGCCATACCGGAAGCGGAACAAATGATTGCGAAGGTGGGCATGGAAAAGGCTTACCGCATTACAGGTCACCGAGCCAGTGCTTCATATTCTGCAGCCAAGATCATGTGGGTGCGCGATCATCAGCCGGAAATTTTTGCCGAAGCCCACAAATTTGTGCATGCCAAGGATTTTATAGCTGCCCGGCTGACCGGGGTTTTTGCGACCGATTACTCTGATGCATCCGGAACCAATTTGTACGATCTGGAAACGTATGACTGGTCGCCAGAAATGCTGGAAGCCGCCGGCCTGGACCGCTCCATCCTGCCTGATTTGCACGAGGCAGCAGATGTGGTGGGCCAGGTTCTTGCCTCCATCGCGGATGAGGTTGGGCTGGCAGCCGGCACGCCGGTGGTCATTGGAGGCGGCGATGGCTGCTGTGCAGCAGCTGGAGCGGG
>CAZBRI010000472.1:0-2875 GCA_964494055.1 uncultured Anaerolinea sp. | reverse complement strand
CCTCAGCTGATACCCTCGCTGCCTGAGCACCTTGAGCGTTCCTGCCAGGTCTGCCGGGGTCACATCCTGCGGGTGATAATTCTCGCTCATCTTTTTTGATAACCTGGGGGATAATTCCAGCGCAGCTGCAGGTGCAGCCCCAATCTCCAGCAGCTGCCGGTGCGTGTAATTCAGCCAGAAGGCCTCTCCGTGGAATTTCTGCCGGTCTTCAAGCAGCTCCGGCGATTCAGCAAAGTAGTAATGTTCCCAGCGTGCAGCCTCCAGGGCTTTTTCCTGTGTCAGGGGGAACCCCAGCTCGCGGGCATTCTCCACGAATACCTGCCAGCCGTCCGGTTCGTTCATGCGCAGGGTGCCGTCCAGGTCGTAAAAAATGGATTTAATCGTCATCCGCATCAGCCGCCGATCTGATTCATCACCCGGTTAAGCGGGATGACGCCCTGATCCAGCCCATGCCCCCAGGGTTTGTGCCAAACGCCGTCCAAAATCAGCTGCCGCAGGTCATCTTCCGATGCTCCAGCGCGCATGGGTGTCAGCAGGTCGATCTCTTTTTCACGCAGCAGGCACATGCGCAGCACGCCGTCCGCTGTCAGGCGGGCACGGTTGCAGTCGGAGCAAAAGGGGACGGTGACAGATGAAATAAACCCGAGCTCGCCCTTGCCGTTATGAAGACGGTAAATGCGCGCCTCGCCGTCATACTTGCCGGTGGCTTCCAGCGGCCCGAATTCAGATTCGATCTTCTGCTGTATCTGCGCCGCGGTGATCACCTGCGAGGTTTGTATATCAGTCACACCGGCAAACGGCATCATCTCAATGTAGCGCATCTGCCAGTTTCGATCGAGTGTCAGGGCAGCCAGGTCGATCACATCCTCTTCGTTGTAACCTTTGACCACCACCGCATTGAGTTTGACAGGAGTCAACCCGGCCTCTTCAGCCGCCAGGATCCCCTGCCACACGTCATCCAGCTTTCCCCAGCGGGTCAGCCGTTTGAACTTATCCGGGTCGAGGGTATCGATCGAGATGTTCACCCGCTGCAGGCCGGCCTCTTTGAGCGGTTTCGCCAGCCGACCGAGCAGCACCCCGTTTGTGGTCATGGATACTGACTTAACACCCGGGATGGATGTGATCCCTTTAACCAGCGATACAACGTTGGCCCGAACTGTCGGCTCGCCGCCGGTCAGCCGTATCTTGTCAAATCCCAGGCTGGCAAACAGCCGCGCCAGGCGCAGTACTTCCTCATCCTGCATCAAATCTGCGTTCGGCCGGAACACCTGGTCTTCGGGCATACAGTAAATACAACGCAGGTTACAGTGATCTGTCAGCGAGATACGCAGGTAATTTATTTTTCTTCCAAACCGGTCAAGCGCCATCAATACTCCTGGATTAAAAACCAGCCCTTCCAGCAGCCGGTCGAACTGCAATTATACAACGGTCATGCCCTCAAATGCAAAAATACCTGTACTAAACCTCCTCCCCCATTTTAGGTCTTTGAAAATGGGGAAGCCCGGGAGGGTGTCCCCGCTCTTGCCTGTGCCCTGGAACCGTTTCGTGCATGGATATAAAGTTCCCAATGAAAACCTGGTTTTAATTCATCTCTCCACCCCGGACAGGTAACCATGCTGAAAAAATACAACCCAATCCCTGCACTGCGCCGCAAATGGTTTTTTTTGCCGCGATCTTCGGCTAAAAAATTGGTTTACCTCTACCCCGTTACTTCACTCAGCTCAAAAAAAATTTACCCAATCCTGGCACTGCCCTGCAAGTGGTTATTTTGGCCGCGCCTTTCGGCCAAAATAACCACAAAAAGAAAATAATTCCATTCCCGCGAAGTGGCAGGCAAGGGTGCATTAGTATTCATATCGCCCGCATCTACGATTGCAGCCGCCGAAAAATCAAACCGGAAAAATCCATTCCCGCAAGACAGCAGCATACCCGGCCTATTGCCTGATTATCAGAATATCCCCGCCTGATCAAAGCGCTTCACAGCAAGCTGTCAGAAGTTCCGGGCATTTACCAGTCCGGCCAAAATATATCAACCCAATCCCTGCACTGCCCCGCAAGTGTTTTTTGCCGTAACCTTTGGCAAAAAAAAAGTTTTTCATCAACACCATTAAATCACTCAGCCCAAAAAAATTCATACCAATCCTGGCACTGACCTGCAAATGGTTATTTTTAGCCGCGACCTTCGGCTAAAAAATTGGTTTACATCTACCCCGTTACATCACTCATCCCGAAAAAAATCAACCCAATCCTGGCACTGCCCCGCAAGTGGTTATTTTGGCCGCGCCTTTCGGCCAAAATAACCACAAAAAGAAAATATTTCCTTTACCGGGACGTGTCAGCGCATGGTTCCTTTCAGCCTTCCCCACATCCGAAATCAGTCAATGATCCCTTCCATTGACTGATTAACAAACTTCATTATTAGAACTTTCACAGAGTATTTACCCTATAATTGACGCAATTGAGCGGGCATGCTATCATGGTATGGTTATTATTTCTTATTTATTCGCAATTATTTTTCGCCAATTAAATTCCAGGCCGCGCACCCATATTTTTCCGGTGCCGCTTCCCTGGAGGGGGAACTGGCACAATTCTTGGAGTTATTATGAGTATTGATTTTATTGTTCGTATCATTGGTATGTTCTTATTTGCAATTGTTGCAGGCATCTGGGGGTTCTGGTTCGGCGACACAACCGTTCGTGATCAAATCATGGCCTACACCCTGGGCATGGGAACCGTCGGTGCCCTATTCGGGCTGATCGCGACCCCTTACTTTACCACCGTACCCTTCCGCTGGATGAAACATCTTTTTGTACGGGTCTCCGCCGAAAACCTGCTGGCCGGCCTGACAGGTCTGATCTCCGGCCTGGTGGTCTCC
>CAZBRI010000471.1:0-2878 GCA_964494055.1 uncultured Anaerolinea sp. | reverse complement strand
ACGAGATAGCTTCAGGTGACTGGAGTTCAGACGTGTGCTCTTCCAATCTGAAGGCGTTTTGCAGCTTTGAGATAGGCGTCCCGAATTTCACGCTGAGAAACTGAGCGCGGGAGTCCCAACATGGAATAATAATCTTCAAACCTTTTTGCCATTAATAGTCTCTGCGAAACTTATTATCCAAGGAGCTGTACCAGAATTACGCTAATGTTATCGTGTCCGCCAGCCCCATTTGCAGCTGCAACCAAATTTTGAGCTGCCTGCTGGATATTGGGAGCACTGTAGATCAATTTTCCAATGTCATCGTCCGAAACCAATCCCCAAAGACCGTCACTGCAAAGGACAAGATATGCGCCCATTGGAAAAGGCATGGTCACGATGTCAGATTCCAGGTTTTCACCCTGTCCAACCGCCCGATAAAGAACATTTTTTTGCGGGTGAACGGCAGCCTCAGCGGCAGTTATCTGACCTAATTCTTCCAATCTTCTGACTAACGAATGATCTCGTGTGACTGCTTCCATGTGTTGTTCGTTGTATACCAGGTAACCGCGGCTGTCACCGACATGCGCAATAGTCAGCTGCTGCCCGAGGACAAGTGCTGCCGTGACGGTTGTCCCTGACCCTGGCGCTTCATTCAAAACCGCTTTTTGAGCTTCAAGGATGGCTGCCTGGAGAATTTCCTGGAGTGATTCTTCAACCGGCTGATTACTGATACTGAAAAGTGAATTGTGAAACTTATTCATAACATAGCCGGAGATTGTGCGAATCGCAGTATTACTGGCAACTTCCCCAAATTGGTGACCGCCCATCCCGTCTGCGACAATAAATAAACCGAATGGGAGACTTCCACTGTTTCCTGCTATCGTTGTGTTAAGTGTAAATATGCAGTCTTCATTTAATTTTCGCTGGCGTCCGACAGACTGCCCGCTCGAAACATTAAATTGGACCGGTTCATAGTGATATTGAACGAGGTCCCTGATAGACTTTAATTGAACATCAGAAAGCGGAGCAGTGACTGTGTTATTAGATTCAGGTTTTTTTTCTTTTTTCGAGAAAAGATTTTTAAAAAATGCCATCACTGCCATCTCCTTTAAAGGGAAAATTGTGACTATACCACTAAGGCGTAAATAAAATTATCAGTTGATCCGATATACAAAACATCATCATATATACACGGAGTGCCTGTGATGGGTCCATTGGTTTCGAACTTCCAGCGAAGTTGTCCATTCCGTAATTCAATAGCATAAAGATATTTGTCAATCGAACCAAAATAAACAACATCTTTGTAGACTATCGGGGACCCATTTACCTGGTCATTGGTTTTAAAGCGCCAAATCTCTTTTGCGTTTTGAGAGTCGACCGCATAAACATGTCCATCTGCCGAACCTGTTATGATTAAATTTTCGGAAGCGCACGGGGAAACGATCGAGGCCTTTCCCATGCGGAAGCGCCAGATCAACCAGCCGGATTTGGCATCCAGGGCATACATGAATCCATCCAGTGAGTTAAAGTAAACAGTATTGTTATGTACCAGCGGGGAGGAAGTGATTGATCTCTTTGCTTTAAACCGCCATTTGAGTTGACCGCGAAAATCAATACAGATCAACTCACCACCCTCAGTCCCGAAAAATATCAAGTCATTGGCGATAAATGGGGTGGATCGGATCTGATCGCTGACATCAAAGCGCCAGGCGCGCCTGCCAGAAACCTGATTAACCGCATGGATAAAATTATCATCTGATCCGATAAATATATGCCCATCAGCAATCCTTGCTGATGACCGAATACGATCTTCAGTCGGGTATACCCAGGTCATTTTGCCTGTGTGAAGATTGACAGCATGGATATTTTTATCTTCAGAACCAATGATGATATTTTCATCAGCAACAGCCGGCCGGCTGACGACCCCGCCTTCAGTGGCATATTTCCAGATAAATTCACCATTCAGAGCATTGACTGAATATAGATTATTATCATAACAGCCGGTATAGATCACACCTGCATGGTAAAGGGGTGTCCCGCGTATCTCATCTTCACATTTAAATGCCCAGATGGGTTTGATGCTGTTATTGTTGGTTACTGCGTTAGTGACAGATTGCCTGCTGCCAGATATCCGGTTGAGAAGGCCGGTTTTACGGCCAGCCCCAATCAGTGCAGTCTTAAAATCATCTATTGATTTATAACGGTTTTCAACATTGTATTGCAAAGCCGCACTGATGACGGTTTCCAATTCAATGGATATATTGGAATTCAATTTTCGGATAGGCCGTTCGTTGAATGAGAACGGCGGTTCCAGCCTTGGATCACGCCTGGTAATGATGTGATGCAGAGTGGCACCCAGGGAATAGATATCAGCCTGGGTGCTGGCTTCGCCCCTGTATTGTTCTGGAGGGGAGTAGCCCTCTGTCCCGATCATTGTTCCCTTTTGCCCGGTTTGGAAGGGTTTTGCAATGCCAAAATCGACCAGGATGATGTGGTTATGTTGATTGACCATCACATTGGATGGTTTCAAATCCCTGAAAATGATTGGATCTGGTTTATGGTTATGCAAAAAGCTTAATACATCACAAAGCTGAATGCCCCAGTCCAGGATCTGTTCTTCAGGAATAAATCCTTCGGTTTTTGAAAGAATGATTTCAAGATCATGCCCATTGATATATTCCAGGGCAAGATAAGAGCGATTGTCCAATGTGAAATAATCATAGATCCGCGGGATAGCCGGGTGACTTAATGTAGCGAGTATATTAGCCTCGCGTTCAAAGTTTTGGATCACTGTCTGACGAATAGCAGGATCAGAAGCGAGAATGATCATTTCTTTAATGGCCACCAGTTTCATGACATTTGGAAAATGCAGGTCACGCGCCCGGTAAACAGATCCCAT
>CAZBRI010000470.1:0-2882 GCA_964494055.1 uncultured Anaerolinea sp. | reverse complement strand
TTTGTCACCATCGCAGCAGTCGTCGGTGTGTTCGGGCTGTGGAACATGCGCGATTGGGGTTTCTTTTCCATGCTGCTCTCGGCCGGCGGCGCTTTTTTCCTGGGGCTTGAAGACCTGTTGTATGATCTGCAGCACAATATGTTTGTTCCATTCAACGGTGCGGCTGCAATTGAACTGGCCATTGTACTTGTGATCATGTCGCTCGGCCCGGTCATGGCCGCCTTACTCTGGAAGCAGCGAAAAGCACTAATTAAATGAAGAAACAGCCTTCTGAGAAGGAGATTTGATGACAGCAGACCTTTGGGATCTTTATGTTTTGATGTACAAGAGCCGTATTTTTGAGGAAGCGGTTCGCACTGCCTGGAAAAAAGGTTTGATCTCAGGTGAGATGCACCTCGGGATGGGAGAGGAAGCCATCTGTGCCGGGATCATCTCTCAACTGGTGGAGGGGGATGCAATGGCGCTGGATCACCGCGGGACACCGCCGATGATCATGCGCGGTGTATCTCCGGCCGGCTTGATGCTGGAGTTCATGGGCAAGCCGGGCGGTCTGTGCGGCGGGCAGGGCGGGCATATGCACCTTTTCGATCCCGGCAGACTGATTGCCTCATCTGGTATCGTTGGCGCGGCAGGTCCGGCGGCGGTTGGTTTTGCCTTATCCGGGCAGGTTCTGCGCACCGGAAGCGCGGCGATCGCTTTTTTTGGAGATGGTGCCAGCAATGCCGGTATGCTGATGGAATCCTTGAACCTGGCAGTGCTCTGGAAGCTGCCTGTAATCTTTGTCTGTAAAGATAATGATTGGGCAATCTCTACGCCAAAAGAATCTGCAGTCGCCGGCAGTCTGCTGGATCGGGCCCGGGGTTTTGGTATGCCAGCCTTCGAGGTCAATGGCGCGGATGTACTTGCTGTGCAGGAATCTGCTCATTCGGCGCTTAAAATTGCCCGTTCAGGTGCCGGTCCAGTTTTTCTACTTGCACATTGTGTTCACCTCGAAGGGCATTTCCTGGGTGATGGACTGCTTGATATGGTACGCAGACCGGTCTATTCTTTCCGAAAGCGCATTTGGCCCATGACAAAAGGATTTTTTCGAACTGGCGGGGCTTTATTAAATGAGAGAGTACAATCGATGAAGCAGATCCTGGGTTATGTCGCCAGGCACACTTCTCAAACGGATATATCACAGGATCCTGTCAATCGTGCGAGGATTCAATTACTTTCGATGAACCGGGAGCGGCTGATCGAGTTGGAAACCGGTATCCGCAGGCAGCTGCAGGAACAACTGGATCAGGCCATGGCAGAATCCGGAGGACAGCTATGAGACAGGTAAGTTTCTCTGAAGCGATCGATGATGCCCTGGGGCAGGCCATGGCGGATGATACGCGGATTTTCCTGCTGGGTGAGGATGTGCAGGGTCTGCACGGCGGATTGTTTGCCCGCTTTGGCCGGGATAGAGTCCGGAATACCCCTATCAGCGAGGCCGCGTTTCTTGGTGCAGCTGTAACAGCCAGCATGTCTGGCCTGAGGCCGGTGGCAGAGATTATGCTGGTCGATTTTATCGCCGTTGCTGTAGATGCCCTGCTCAATCACGCCGCCAAACTCAGGACTTTTTCAGGCGGTAAGTGGGATGCCCCTCTGCTCATCCGTACCACCTGCGGAGGGGGCTATGGCGACGGCGGTCAGCATGAACAAAGCCTGTGGGGCTGGCTGGCGCATATCCCCGGGCTGACGGTGATTGTGCCATCCAACCCGGCTGATGCCGGCGGTTTGATGCTGGCAGCCCTGAATTACGGCTCGCCGGTTGTGTTTATGGAGCACAAGTTGATCTCCAGCACCTGGCTTGATTTCCTCGGTTCAGGCGGGCGCGATACAGTTACCTATGATGTCCCCGCTGCTGGTTCCAGTGGATCAGTTCCTGAAAGGTGGTCCCCTTTGCCGATTGGCAAAGCCAGCTTGTGCCGGCCCGGAACAGACCTGACGATCGTAAGCGTGGGGGTGGGTGTGCACCGCGCCATCCAGGCAGCTGAGATCCTGCAGAAAGAAGGTATCTCAGCCGGTGTGCTGGATCTGCGTACTGTCTCCCCTCTCGATAGAGAATCTATTGTGCATGAAGTGAAGTCGACAGGCCGGCTGCTGGTGGTGGATGAAGATTACGAATCCTTTGGTCTTTCCGGCGAATTGGCAGCTGCTGTTCTCGAGGCTGGTCTTTCCTTTAAATTCGGGAGAGTTTGTACCCAAACCACGATTCCATATGCCAGGCACCTTGAAGATGAAACGCTTCCAAACGTCAGGCGTATCTTTGAAACGGCAAAAAGATTGGTGGAGCAAATATAATTCTTGAATTAAACCACCTTACAAAATAGTAGACTCAAAAACAACCTTATTTTTTGTTTACGTTTTTTAATTCAGGTACAATATTGGCAGCCTGTTAATTTATTGGCTGCTAATATTTTTTCACCTATAAATTATGTTGTTTACGAAAAAAAACAACGCAGTAAGATCATTTTCAAGGGTAAAAACCTCCATATGCTTCAACTAGAAAACTCTCAAAAAGTCGATGAACCAAGATTTAATACTTTATGGCTGCCCCTGCTGGTAGGTGTCCTGATTTTTATTGTGATTGGACTTTTCTCATGGGGGCTTTACCAGACAGAAAATGAGGCACAGGTCACTGCAATTGAAACAAAAAATGCTTCGGTGGCTGCGAAAATCGAAGCCGATTACATGGGGCGTGTTGCCGCGCTGCAGCGTTTGACAAGGCAGTGGGAGGTTCATGGGGGTTTTACACAGGAAGAATTTTTAGTGGATGTCCAAAATTTTATCAATGATAACCCGGGCTTCCAGGCGATTGAATGGGTGGATAACCAGTATTATGTGCGCTGGAT
>CAZBRI010000469.1:0-2891 GCA_964494055.1 uncultured Anaerolinea sp. | reverse complement strand
GTCTTGGAAACCAGCCTGCACCATTACCCCACATGCAATCCACCATGACAGTTAGCCCGGCATCTTTGATTGGTTGAAGATCAATCAATTTTTCTATGTGTGCAATATATGCCGGTGCCGGGTCAAACTTAATGACAAAGCCATTTTTGAGCGCTTCTGACATAGGCATGATCTTGACATCTTCGATAGAGTCAGGAATACCGGCTTCAATTTCAAGTAATCCCTGCGGATCGATCGCACCGCCAGTTTCATTTCTGACTTTAAAACCATTATCTGCCGGTGGATTGTGACTGGCTGTAATGTTGATCGCCCCGCATGCCATTTTATTGACAGTAGAAAAAGCGATGACCGGGGTTGGAGTTGCGCCGTCTGTCAAATAAACCTTTAATCCATTCCCCGCGAGAACTTCAGCTGCAGCTGCCGCGAAATTTTCTGAAGCAAACCGCTTATCGTGACCGATTACCACCCATTGACCGGCTTTACCCTTTGAAATCATATATGATGCAAATCCCTGGGAGGCTCGCCGCAAATTTTCGAATGTATAATCATCTGCAATAACACCACGCCATCCATCTGTTCCGAACTTTATTTTAATTGACACGGATTAACTCCTGAATAATTTAATAATAATTGCGGATTATATCAGAACGAAAAATTATTGGAAATTTTACCTGGTTTTGGGTGCTCGATTCTTAAGATCAGTAGAATAATTTAATTTTACTGGCACTTGTACTCTAACTAGTTTGGCTTCTATAACAATTCCAACTCAAACAGATCGAGTTATGATGACAACATATTTCCTTGAACAAAAAAAAGAACTCCGGAGAAAATGTAAACTGATCAGAAATTCAATCTCAGATTCCGAAATTCAATCAGCCAGTGAAATGATATGTAATCAAATTGGCAATTGGACGAATTTTATAGCTTCAGATGTCGTTCTGACCTATATTTCGTTTAGGTCAGAAGTCAATTTATCTTCTTTGATTTCTCAGTATCCAAAAAAGAAATGGGTCATACCGCGGATCAATGAAATTGATCACAGTATGAAATTTTACAATTTTGAACCGAATAAGCTCATCCGGCACTCATTAGGTATGTTAGAACCATCCGAAACAAGTGAAGAAGTTACTGATAATGACATTCAGTTGGTCCTTGTCCCCGGGTTAGCCTTTGACCAACACGGCGGAAGACTGGGATACGGGGGCGGGTACTACGACCGGTTCCTGGCTGGATTATCAGGTGTCAGTCTCGGTGTAACGTATAATTGTACACTTCTGGAACAGATACCAAAAAGTGAATTTGATATTCCAGTAAATTACCTGGTCACTGAAAAATCTCTCTCGAAAATCGAAAACCAGTCCGGTTAGTCAAACAAAATTTATCTCAATTTGCCTTCACGAGAAAAAAACTCATCTTCCAAGGCCGGTACTACAGCATCTTTTTTAACATTCTGGATAAAGCGGGCAAGTGCATTAACCTGGATTGACCGCAATATTCTGCCTTTTTCTTCATTGGCTGTCCGGGCATCTCCTGCATAATGTTCGGGAAAATCAGCATACCAACTGACTGCTGAAAAATTCCCGGGAACGCCGCTTAATCTTCCAAGTGCTTCGCTCTTTCCACTAATATTTTCCATCTTTACCAGGTCCGCATGATTCGCCAGCGAAATACTGGTCTCACATTCACAGGCATGTCCATGTTTGCTGGTTTCAATCGTTGATTTCCACTCCGCCGATGCAGCTGCCTCGCGGTAATTATCATAAAAATACACGCTGTAGGTTTTCTTCTCCCATAACATTGTCTGGGTGATAAATGGCAGAAAATTATCATTTCCGCCATGTGCATTGAGCAAAATAATTTTTTTGAACCCATTCCGGCCAATCTCATCCATAACACCATAAACCAAATCCATTAATAAGGTCGGTTTTAAAGTTACGGTTCCGGGAAAGCACCTGGCTTCATATATCTGACCGAAATAAAAGGGCGGGAAAACAACAGCAGCCTCCATCTCAGCTGCAAGACAGGCCAGCCGATGTCCATTAAGAAAGTCGGTGCCAATTGGCAAATGATCACCATGTCTTTCAAGAACGCCAAACGCGATAATACATACGCCTGTCTCTTTGACAGCAGCAGAGAATTCAGGTGAAGTAAGTTGTTCCCATTGCATAGAAATCTCCTTTTACTTGTTGAGGCAATATTTTGAATTATTTCTTACTTTCTAGGCAAGTTCGCTAACCAATTCGCCTAATTTACGGACAGCCTTCTCAATCGGGTGAGACCATAGGGCAGCGTTAAGCCTGATAAAGTTGGAAAACTGATTTGTCGGTGAAAAAAGATAGCCTGGAGTGATCGTTATATTATTTTTAAGTGCCGATGCATAAAGCTCAGAAGAATCAACCTTCTCCGGCAGCTGCACCCACAATACAAAACCTCCAGTCGGACGTGTGACTCGTGTTCCGGGTGGGAATGCTTTTGTAACAGCATGAGACAGAAGCGTCATATTGTTATCATATTCTCTTCGAATTCGGCGTAATTGATGATCGTAACCGCCGCTTTCAAGGAATTGTGCAACAGCCATTTGCGGAAGCCTGGATGTTGCGACACTGGTTGTGAATTTCAACCACTCAATGGTGCTTTTGAATTTTCCCGGGACAACCCAGCCGACACGCAGTGAAGGGCTGATATCCTTTGAAAATGAAGAACACAGCATCACCAAACCCTTATGATCAAAAGCCGTAGTAACCATCGGCCTTTTTTCTGTAAAGTAGATTTCTCCCGACACATCATTATCAATCAATGGAATATCGTACCTGGCGAGTAAATCAACCAGGTCCTTCTTTTTTTCGTCAGGGATAATACTTCCAAGGGGGTTATTAAAATTAGAAATAGTC
>CAZBRI010000468.1:464-2898 GCA_964494055.1 uncultured Anaerolinea sp. | reverse complement strand
ATGCCGAGCGGGCTGACAGGTGAAACCGAAAGTGTCAGCACTTCCGATGGTTTCCCGATCACCGCAGCCATTTCAAGAGCGAATTTCACTTCTGCCTGGTACTGTACACCAGGCCCGTGCACAACCTTGGTGGTATGCGGGAGCGTGTGCCTGTACATGGCCAGGGACATTAATTCACCCGGTACATCATTCGGGGTAAAAAATGGTGTAATGGAGTGACAATTATTCAAACCGTCCAGCACTTTTGCAGCATCACGCACATCCTGCAGCAGTGCTAACCGTTTTATCCCGCTCGCGTGGTCATATATATCCCTCGCCCCGCCAAGGTTATGGAAGTACAAATTGCCGTCACCAAGCGTTCTCACCGTCCCGCCTCGTCCGCGTACGCTGACAGTCGGCGGGCATTGTTTTATACATTTCTCCACCAGGTCTGCTGGAAATACCACGAGCTCATTCTTGATCTGAGCCCCTGCTTCAAGCAGGATCTTTCGTCCTGATGGGTCATTGATGTTGACACCGGTTTCTGCCAGGATGCGCAGGCTTGCGTGATGAATAGCTTCGATCTCGTTTTGATCCAGAAATTTAAATGATGACATACTTACTCCTAATGGCAGTTTTCGCGAGTATCTACTCTCTATCCAGGTTGTCTGCCAGGAATTCTGCACAAATTGAATTGGATTTGTAAATATTTTCTTTCTTTAGAAATGTATGACCTTCATCAGGGAATAAATGAAAGTCCACTGTTTTATTCAGTTCGATCAGCTTATCCCGTGCAGCAATTGAGTCAATCACAGGGCAGCGTGGATCTAAACCGCCGCAGATAATCTGCACAGGCACGTTTACATTTTCGAAGTAATTGGAAGTTGATCGTTCCTTCCATAACGCCTGGTTTTCTTCCGGGTCGCCTAAATTTTGGATATTCCAATGCTGAAGGTCTTCACGGGATGCTTTGTGGGACAGAATCCAATCGAAGAATGGTACCACACCGGAAGCGGCTCCCCATAAATCAGGGAAGCGGGCGGCACACCATATGGCCAGGTAACCACCATAACTTCTGCCTGTGATCGTGATCTGTGCTGGATTTAATCCATGAGTTTTGACCAGGTACTCAGCCCCGGCCGCAATATCATCAGCGTCAGCTCCGCCCATATCCATGATGTTGGCATTATGCCAATTTCTCCCATAACCAGTCGATCCCCGGTAATTTGGGGCCAGCACCAGCCAGCCCCGGCTCGATAATTGGGCGATGAATGGATCCCATTGATAGGAATAATGCCAGCCGGGTCCACCGTGCACGATCACAACCGCCTTTTTTTTTGTGAACACCGGGATTGTTCTGTTCTCAAATAACAGAGCAGGTACAGGGCACTTATCGCGGGAGGGGTATGTGATTTCTACCGGAAAGAGGATCTGTGACAGATCGATCCCACCTGAATCCGAAAATGTCAGCTGCTCCGTTTTTCCACTTTCTAATTCAATACAAAACAGGGCGGGCGGCTGATTCGGGTTTTCAAAAAGGGTAAGGATTCTCTTTCCCTGGTCAATAAAACGGGGAAATGCATGGAATCCTTTCCCGATTTCAATGCTGCGCAGACTTTTATCCCGCAGAGATTTGACCTGTAGTTCATTTCTTGCGCCCAGTTCATGCACAAAAAGGATGGCATCACTGTTTTCATTGCCGACGGGGGTGTGATCATCCCCTGAACCTTCACTCAGCCAGCTGATATTTCTTGTTTGTATATCAATCGCCCCGATATCACAGTATTCCTGCCTGCTGGCTTGGAAATATAATTTCATCCCATCCGCGCTCCAGCATGGTGCATAGGTGTTGACAGCTTCATCACCATCACAAACCATGAAGGCCTCTCCGCCGGCTGAAGGCAGAATATACACTGCGTAGTCGGAGCCGCTGCTTTCGACTGAGCAGGCCAGGTGCTTTCCATCCGGCGACCAGCAGACATCCCAAACAGGGTGCCTCAGATCGCTGACCTGCCTGACGGTTAACGGGCCATTTGGGTTTCTCTCAGCCGCCAGGTCGAGTGTGCAGATCTCAAAATTACCTGTTCTGTTGGAAATGAATGCAATGCTTTTCCCGTCCGGTGACCAGCTGAAGTTGGGCTGCAGGGTATCATCTGGCGTCAGGTCAAGAATGGAGCCGTTCTCAAGGCTGCAAAGAAGCAGGTGAAAATCTTCACGTCCGTCATAATCAACTACGCATGCCAGGAGATCTGGATCAATTGGTGAAAATTTAGGATTGACCCTGCTGCCTTCACCGGGCTTAATCTGTTTGATTTCTGCTCGATTTTGCAACGATAGAATGTTGATTTCCCATTTCCCATTACCATTCCATGCGTAAGCCAGCCTGTCACCGTCATTTGATATATCAAATGAGTGATCAGGATCAACATATGGAATTTCCAGCAGGGATTTCAGG
>CAZBRI010000468.1:0-454 GCA_964494055.1 uncultured Anaerolinea sp. | reverse complement strand
CTTTGTTGGTTAGCCATGCTTGGAAACGCCGCTTTTGCAGGTGATGACAGGCAGCCCAATGATTTGGCCGGATTTCCTGCCAGGTCGGCTCAGAAGTTGAACATACTTTGTTAGCAATCGGGCAGCGCGGGTGAAATCTGCAGCCGGACGGCGGTTTGGCCGGGTTTGGGGGTTCTCCTGCCAGTACCCGGTGTTTTCGCTGCCTGGTCTTGATCGGATCGGGAATGGAAACAGATTCGAGCAGTGACTGTGTATATGGGTGCAGCGGCTCCTTGTAGAGTTCACTTCTGGGGGCAAGTTCCACCAGCGTGCCCAGGTACATCACAGCAACCCGGTCACAAATGTGCCTTACCATGCTCAGATCATGCGAGATGAACAGGTAGGTCAGGTTCAACCGGTCCTGTAATTCTTCCAATAAATTGACGATCTGCGCCTGTATCGAAACATCCAGGGC
>CAZBRI010000467.1:0-2898 GCA_964494055.1 uncultured Anaerolinea sp. | reverse complement strand
ATAGCTTCAGGTGACTGGAGTTCAGACGTGTGCTCTTCCGATCTCCCGCCCAGCACCGCCGCTACCGCCTCCTCCACGTAAAACTCCTCCGCCTCCCTCTTCCGGAACGTCCTGTCATCCACCGCCCCCCGGTACCGCAAAACCCCGCCCGCATCGATCACAAACGCCTCCGGCGTCGTCACCGCCTCCCACGCATCCGCCAGCCGGCACCCCTCATCCAAAAGCACAAACCCCAGCCCCCTCACCCGCGCCGCCTGCCTCACATCCTCCAAACTCTCATTCACATTCGCACACACCGGCACCAGAACCGCCCGCCCCCCGTACCCGCCCAGCATCGGCACCAGCCTCTCATCCGCCTTCGCACTCCACGGGCACTCCGCCGACCAGAAAACCACCACCACCACCCGCCCCAAATAATCCCGCAGGCAATGCCGCACCCCCGCCTCATCCATCAAACAAAAATCCTCAACAACCTCATTCATCTTCATCCCAAAAATTTTACCATTTTGTCCGCTCAAAGCAAGCCACACCTGATTCGCCTTGTCCATCCTTATGCAAATAGGTTTTCGACAGAAAAATTAGGGGTTGATATTATATTCAATACTGCCTATAATACTATTATGAGAGTTCCTGGTATTGTGATTGATACCAATGTTGTCATAGCCGCTCTTCGTTCCAGGAATGGCGCGTCGTTCAAATTGCTTTCACTTGTTGGAACGAACAAGTTTGAAATCCACGACTCTGTTGCGATTGTTCTCGAAAATGAAGATATTATCCAGCGTTTTCGTGCGGAAGCCGGGCTATCACAGGATGATGTCTCAATTTTCGTAGACTCTCTTTGTTCAATGGCCCATCACCATAAAATATACTTTGTCTGGAGACCATCTTTGCCGGATGCAAATGATGAACTATTTCTAGAATTAGCAATTTCAGCAGGCTGCGATTACATCGTGACGCACAATATCAAGGATTTTAAAGGTACTGAAAAATTCGGTATCAAGGCAATAACCCCGAAAGAGTTTTTACAAATTATTGGTGAGGTGACAAAATGAGTGCATTAAGTTTGCGATTACCCAAAACATTACATGAGCAGCTGCGGGAATTGGCCCTGGAAGAAGGTATTTCAGTGAATCAATTTGTCATGCTAGCTGTTGCCGAGAAAGTAGCCTCAATTTCCACCATTGAATATCTGGAAAATCGCGCAAAACGCGGCAGCCGCGAGAAATTTCTTGAAATCTTGAATAAAGCCCCCAATGCAGAATCCCCGGAGTTTGATAAGCTGTAAATAAAGCCTGCCTCAGCTTCCACCTGTTGGGTAGAATTCAGCGTGCTATCACCCCGGATACAGCCTTCACGTTATCGCGTTTCTTCAGGCAGTCAGAACGGTTTTGGATTAACATGCAAACTCGTTACGACCTTTAAGTTGAAAAAGACCGCCTCCAGGACCGCCTCAATAAAAAAGTCCATAACTACGCAATCCCCGCATAAAACCAGTCCCCCTGTAGTGGCGAAGCACCGCTCAACATTCTCATTGTTAAAAATGTCATTCCGGTAAGTGATTCGGGACGATGTGCGAGACAGGTGCCTTCCCTGTCGAAGCAATCCCATCGCATTCAACAGCCCACCTTCGCCATCAATATAGTCAAAGAAATTGACCTGATCTTAACGCCATACAAAAATGCAGTAAGAAATTATTCATAACAGTGTACAATTATTGTTGAAAGGAGCAAAAAATGGCTCTTCAACAGGTTACTATAGAAATTCCAGAAAAGGTTTTGCTTGCAGAAAAGACAGATGCCATTACTTTTGGGCGCGAATTACGCATGCTGGCGGCAGTTAAGCTATTTGAAATGGGCAGGCTTTCATCAGGCCTTGCTGCCGAACTCGCCGGAATGCCCAGAGTAGAGTTTTTGCTCAATCTAAACCGTTACAAGGTATTCGCTTTCGCTGCTGAACTTGACGATTTAGAAAACGAACATGACCAAAGTCATTAGCAATACATCACCGTTGCTTTACCTTTACAGAATTGGGGCAATTGATTTACTGCCAAAACTATTTGATGAAATTTGGACTCCGGAAGCTGTAAAAAGTGAATTGCTTGCAGGGCGTGCTAAAGGATATGATGTACCAAACCCAACAGATTTCACCTGGCTTCAAGTAATTAATCCAAAATCAATGCCTTCTGAATGGCTGGCTTTGGATTTAGGTGCAGGTGAACTTGCGGCGATGGCATTGGCCCTGGAAAACCCAAATTATGTCATTTTATTAGATGATATGCTTGCCCGCCGAACAGCACAAGCCGCCGGATTACAAGTTTGGGGTACTTTGAAAGTATTATTGGAAGCTAAGTCTCAAGGGTTGGTAGAAAAAGTCGAACCGTATGTATCAGGGTTGAATAACGCAGGTATGTGGGTTTCTGCTGAAGTAAAACATCGGATTCTGGCCCTGGCTGAAGAATCTGATAACCAAAAACCTGCCTGACAAATTGTCTGTTGGATGTTGTGTAATTCTGCTGAATTTTTAACAAATGTTACGCTTTTTATTTTTTACTTGCCATTAATCAGACATCCTGCTAACTGTTTACAGCCTTCCATACCACCTTTAATAACAACAGGTCCAATATGCCAATATACGAAAAACCAGTCCGCTTACTGCTCAAAGAATATGTTGATGAGCAAAAAATTGTCAAAGGCCAAATAATCTCGTGAGAGCAGGTGCTTTCTTGGTTCTATAAAAGACTCTACTGAAAAAAGTCGAACTTTAACAAAACAATCCGTAAAGCGAATGAAATACCTAGTGACAAATCGGCAAAAGAAACAAGGAAAAATAAACCCTAGCAAGTTACTAATTGGTTTTGCTTCATCTGTTCATTACTATTTTCTATTACAAAGGCTTGAA
>CAZBRI010000466.1:0-2904 GCA_964494055.1 uncultured Anaerolinea sp. | reverse complement strand
TGGCAGCTTTCAAGGTCTGTATAGCATATTCTTGATCGGCCTTATAACCATCAAAAAAGTGCTCTGCATCATATATGACATACTTTCCCCTGGCTTTTAAATAAGCGACAGATTGTTCAATAATCCGCAAATTATCTTCCAGCGTGGTTTGCAGAACATCTGTGACGTGTAAGGTCCAGGTTTTCCCAAAAATTGTGCATACAGGTGTGTTGGCATCCAGGAGCGCTTTGATATTTGCATCATCCTCCGGTCCGCCGGAAGCTCTGCATGTCGCACCGAACGCAGAAATTTTGGCAGTCTTCCATTCCAATTCCTGTGCCCGCTCAAAAAATTCAACATCCTTCGGATTGGATCCAGGCCAGCCGCCTTCAATAAAAGCCACACCCAGATCATCAAGCCTTTTGGCTATGCGAATTTTATCATTGACCGAAAGATTAAATCCTTCACTCTGAGTGCCGTCACGTAATGTAGTGTCATATATTTGTATATTCATGCTACATTCCTATTGCCTGATGTTTCTTTTCAAAGGCGGTGATTTCAGCTTCAAAACCCAGGATATACCCGAGTTCATCGACACCATTTAACAGGCAGGCTTTTGAAAAGCCATCGATCGGGAAATTTATCTTTTTGCCGTCTGGCAGAGTCACAGCCTGTTCAGCCAGGTCAATACTGACTTCCGCAGCCGGGTCTTTGCCAACCAGGTCGAATAATGATTTGTGAGTGTTCTGATCGACAATGATCGGCAATAATCCATTTTTCAAAGAATTATTTTTGAAAATATCAGCAAAAGATGTACTGATAACAGCCCTAAAACCGAACCCGGTCAAAGCCCATGGTGCGTGTTCGCGTGAAGATCCGCAGCCGAAGTTGTCACCAGCCAGTAGAATCTGTGCGCCTTTGTATGTAGGGCTGTTTAATACAAATTCTTTTTTCGGTGTTCCATCCGCGTTATACCGCCAATCTGCAAATGAATGGTCACCCATTCCGAGTTTGTCAGTCGCCTTTAAAAATCTGGCAGGGATGATTTGATCTGTATCGATATCGTTTACCGGCAAAGGCATCAGCCTGGTCTTAAGTGTTGTGAATTGTGCCATTACATTATCGTCCTAACGTCTGTGATTTGGCCGGTGATAGCGGCAGCTGCTGCAGTCAATGGACTGGCAAGAAATGTTCTGCCGCCTTTACCCTGCCTGCCCTCGAAATTCCGGTTACTGGTACTGACAGCATACTGCCCTGGCTGCAGCTGGTCGCCATTCATGGCAATGCACATTGAACAACCTGCTTCGCGCCACTCAGCACCTGCTTCCTTGAAAATTAAATCAAGACCTTCTGATTCAGCCTGTTTTTTAACTTTTTGCGAACCGGGCACAATCATGACCCTTGTACTGGCAGCCACTTTTTTACCTTTGAGCAGACCGGCTGCCAGCCTAAGATCGGAAATCCTGGAATTTGTGCATGAGCCGATAAATACAACATCCACTTTTTTACCGACCAAACTCTGACCGGCTTCGAGACCCATGTATGCAAGCGACTTTTGCAGAGCTGCTTTTTGGCTTTTCTGTTCAGACCCGGAAAGCTCGGCTGGATCTGGAACTTTGCCGTTAATTTGAATACCCATTCCCGGATTGGTCCCAAAAGTGATCATGGGTTCCAGCTCTGAGGCGTTCAAGGTGATTGATTTGTCATATTTTGCACCAGGATCGGTAGCCAGTGATTTCCAATATACAACACTTTTATCCCAGTCTTCACCACTCGGGGCATATTCACGGCCCTTGAGATATTCAAATGTGACTTCATCCGGGGCAATCAGACCTGCTCTCGCTCCGCCTTCAATTGACATATTGCAAACCGTCATCCGTTCTTCCATGGAAAGGTTACGTATGGCTGAGCCGGTGAATTCAAACACGTGTTCTGTTCCGCCGCCAACACCAATTTTGGCGATCAAAGCCAATATAATGTCCTTGGCGGATACCCCTTTTGTAAGCTTACCTTCCACCCGGACTTCATAGGTTTTAGGTTTGCGCTGTAATAAACACTGGGTTGCAAGAACATGCTCAACTTCTGACGTGCCGATTCCAAAAGCCAATGCCCCGAAAGCGCCGTGAGTAGCAGTATGGCTATCACCGCAAACGATGGTCATCCCGGGTTGTGTAAATCCAAGTTCAGGACCAATCACGTGTACAATTCCGCGATTAGCTGAATTCATGTCATACAGGGGAATACCAAAATCTGCTGCATTCTTTTCCATTTGTTTTATCTGGGCAGCAGCCAGGGCATCCGCGATCGGGAGTGAGCGGTCGTGGGTTGGAATCGAATGGTCCATGGTTGCCACCGTTCGTTCCGGACGGCGTACTCTCAAACCGCGGGTTCTTAATCCAGTAAAGGCCTGCGGAGAAGTCACTTCGTGGATCAAATGAAGATCAATATACAATACAGCCGGGGTATCCGCCTGTTGTGAAACGATATGGGAATCCCATACTTTATCAAAAAGGGTTTTTGGCATAAATGATTTTCCAATTGCAAATGTTTTGATCAGGAATTACTTGCTGATCATCGTTTTTTGATTAACCGACCAGGGTAACACCGAGATCAGTATGGGCCTGGTTTTCGCCTTCCATCTGGGCGACGATCAGCTTGTTCAGTGCTGCGAGGTAGGCTTTAGCACTTGCAACTATGATGTCGCTGTCTGCACCATGACCGCCGTACACTCTTGCGTATACGATTTCTTTCTGGGCATCCATTGTCTGCTGACCCTCTTTGGCCTGAACACGGACAGTGACTTCACCAAGGGCATCAATACCTTCGGTGATGGCATGTATATTGAATTCAAGCAAAGTTGCCTGGGTTTTGACAATTGCATCGATGGCCTTGTATGTCGCATCAACCGGGCCGGTACCTATACTG
>CAZBRI010000465.1:0-2927 GCA_964494055.1 uncultured Anaerolinea sp. | reverse complement strand
CTACACGGCTCTGAACACTCTTTCCCTACACGACGCTCTTCCGATCTGTACTCTCGCTCTCCGAAAGAGCACAGCTTACAAACGCGCTTTTATCAGTTACGCCAGCGATCGAAACATCTATAGCTGCTAACAAGGATGTGATCCAAAAAGTTGAATCGCTTCTCGGACAGCAAATTGATATTATTTCCAACGGTCCAGGTGCTGAGAATATACAACTACTACACCCCTTCCCATCCTGATTACTGAAAATTTATAAATTTAGCATTATTTGAATCCAGCGGTAATTTTTATTATTCTTTCCTATTTTTAAATCAGGCTGGCAAAATATTACATACCTCGTAAGATTTTCTCCATCTTCCTGCCCTTCGCCAACTCATCTACAAGTTTATCCAAATATCTCACCCTCTGAGTTAAGGGTTCAGTTATTTCCTCCACTCTCACGCCGCAGATGACCCCGGTGATGAGGTGCGCATTCGGGTTGATCGCGGCTTTTTGGAAGAATATCTCAAAAGTAGAATTTTCCAGGATTTGTTCCTGCAGTTTATCATGATCGAAACCTGTCAACCATTCAATGACCTGATCCAATTCTTCTTTGGTTCTGCCTTTCCTTTCAATCTTTGCCAGGTACAAAGGGTAGACCGATGCAAATGTCATTTTTGCGAAACGTTGATCATAGTTATGCGGGTTATTCATATAAACCTCGGAATTTATTATTTTTTTGGAATTACATAATCCATGGAATTCAACTTGATAACAGTTTGTAATTAAGCACGACAATTCCGCAGTCGAATTTTTCTGAGTTTACTAACACCATGCTTTGTTTGCCGGTAAGTTCTTTGAAAATGGACAGCCCGTTTCCAATCACGGCCGGATTGATAAAAAAATAGAACTCGTCGATCAACCGGTTTTTGATTAATGCAGATACAAACTCTGCACCTCCATACGCAATCATATCCTGACCATCAAGTTTTTTCAACCGGGTAATTTCATCCGTAATGTCACCCTTTGCCAGCATGGTATTATCCCATTCTGACTTTTCAAGGGTTTTCGTGAACACGACTTTTTTTGTAGAATTGAATTTATCAGCCCCTTCTTCTTCCGGGTGAGATGCCCAGTAAGGAATAAATCCCTGGGCCAGTTTTCGCCCGAGAAGAATACAGTCGACTGTTTCCGTGATGTCTCCCACAAATTTTTTCAGCTTATCATCCCAATTAACAGCCGTCCAATCCATTTCGCCGTTCGGACCGGCAATAAAGCCGTCAACGGTCATTTGAACCTGTAGTTTTAATTTTCTCATTGTCATCTTCCTTTATCTTAGATCTGCCGTTCCTGTGCAGATACCGTTATTACAGCAGCCTGTTAGATTGTGCTTGTGCTGCATACCGTTCTATAACCTCCGCAGCCCGGGCTGTTCCGTTTTCCTGGCGTATCTTTTCACCAAAGGCTCTGGCTCGGTCCTGCATTGCCTTATCCGTAACAGCAGTGTCAATGGCATGTGCCAGTTTCTCAGCAGTCAGCCTTTTGGCATCTGCCATTCTTAAACCGATGCCAGCTTTGACTATCAGATCTGCCCAAAAAAATTGGTCCAACATGAACGGTGTTATCAGGTTCGGTACGCCTGCCCGAAGTCCAGCTGCCGTAGTGCCCGCCCCGCCATGATGCACAACTGCCGCCATGCGTGGGAACAACCAGCTGTGCGGAATATCATCCACAAAAATGACATTTCCTTTTGTCTCAAGCCGTGAAACACCGCCCCAGCCTGTTGAAAGAACTCCGCGCTGACCTGAGAGTTCCAGGGCTCTCAATGCAAGCCGGGTGCGCTGCTCTGTGTCTTTATCGCTCATGCTGCCAAAACCGATATATACCGGTGCAGGCCCGCCTGCTAAAAATTGCTCAAGTTCAACAGGCGGCTGCCAATCGGCAGGGGCATCCAGGAACCAGTAACCTGTTACATGGTGATACTCTTCCCAATCAGATGGTTTGGGTATGATCAGCGGGCTATAGCCAAACAGAAACGGCGAATCAACAGGGCAGGTATGCAGCATCTCCTGGTAAGACCGCCAGCGGGGTAAATTAAACCGGGATCTGCGCCACTGAGTGAACGCGCCGCCCATCACAAGCCAGATAAGGCTGTCAAATATTTGATAGGTCAGGGGATTAAATGCTTTGCCGGGTGAAAACGGAAAGATGAAGGATGGAAATTCGCGGGTAGTGACGCTGGGCTGTAAAGAAGCAAAAGCTATCGGGATGCCGCGCTGCCTGGCAATATCCACACCGCTGTATGCGGTTGTGCCCAGTATTAGGAATTCCGCATCTTTGGCTGCTTCCAGGCAATCATCCAGCGCATCCATTATCAACACGTTCATGCCATCACGGAAACCTTTTAATAGTTTAAGGAGCTTACGGCTCTGCATCACATCCATGAACTTGGGATCCTGTATGGCTGTCTCAACATTATAGTTAACTGGATATGCTTTGACGCCATATGATCGAATCCATCCTGCAAAATTCTGAGCAGCAGCGAGTGTTACGATGTGCCCTGCTTGCTGCAACCCCACAGCCAGCGCCAGGTATGGCTGAATGTCTCCGCGGGAACCGAACGTGCAGATTGTGATTTTCATTGTCATATCCTGATGCTAGTTAACCAATCGTTTGATAAATTGATGCAGGGGTAGGTGTGTAACAGCCAGGGAGCAAGAAATGCTGGACGCTTGATAAATGATCGAAAAACCGCTCCATAACTAAACGCCAATTGTTCACTTTGTTGGATAGGAGTCCGCTAGCCATCAGCAGACGAAAAACCATCATCACCTGCCTCAACAGTTTTTTCGATCTTTTTTTTGGCAGCATCCTGAATCCTGGTTATTAAAAGAATAAATGTTGAATATTAGTCATGTATTCAAAATCAAAATTACTGTTTCTTTAAA
>CAZBRI010000464.1:0-2928 GCA_964494055.1 uncultured Anaerolinea sp. | reverse complement strand
AGGGGCGGCCTTGCCAAAGCTGCCCGGCAGCGGCATTTGTGCCCTGAAGGTGTGGAAGTCTGCGGCTGTTCCATCCGCATACTCCAGTCCGCTGGCATTGACCGCCCGCACCTGCCAGTAGTAGACAGCGGCGTCTTTGAGTTTGCTGAGGGTTTTGCTGGTGGCGGTGCCGGTGTTGGTCCAGTTGGTGCATTTGGACGCGCTCAGGGCGTAGCACACCTGGTAATAGGCTGCGTCAGATGATTCTGCCCAGCTGAGCGTGGGGGACAGGCTGGTATTGCTGCCATCCTCCGGCGAGCTCTTGCTGAAGGTTCCCGGAGCGTTGGTTACTGTGAAGGTCCAGAATGTTCCGCCGTTGGCTCTTATTGCCCCGGTGCTATTTCTCGCCTGCACCTGCCACCAATAAGTTCTGCCTTTTACCAGCCCAGTGACTGTGACTTTTCTGGCACTACTAACAGACTTGTAGCCTGACATTTCACAACTCCAATTGCTGTTTCCGATGCAATACTCATAACTTACCGCAGATTTGGCAGCCCCCCAGGTCAATGTCACCGATGAGCCTGACTGCGCGTTATTCACCGGCGAAATTTTATTAAATGCCCCCGGGACTGCTGCGGCTGCGCTGACGGAGCCGTTCAAGCCAAAGAAGGCGGCCATGGCGCACAAGACTATCACGCACAGGCTGAGTTGACGGGTGATCGAGAGTGTTTTTTTCATAGGGATCCTTCCTTTTTGATGATTATTTTCCGGATATAAGAATCGCCGGGTGAGTTTAAAGAGCATCTGCTCCCAGTTGGCATTGCTATTTTTTTATTATTGTAAACAATGAGCGTGACACAAGCGTGACGGGAAGCCCGTTTTTTTGACCAATTTTTGACCAAAATGATTAATTTGCCATTTTGGGGGGTGAAAAATAGCAGATTTAGCGGGATGAAGGGGATTTTTTGGGTACACAATTTTCAGGCAGTCCATTAAGCCGGCTTGATTGCCGGTACTACATAGCAACGGCAGGCTGGATCACGCTGTCTATTCACCCCTTATTTGATTGAAAGTTTATTTACATCATGCAGACAGTGTTGATATCCCCCATTGTTCCAGAACAAGGCAATTATTCAATCAAACATTTTTATTTGCAATTCAATGACATATCAATTGAAAACCAGGGAAACAATTTTTTTTCACATATGATTGCAAGCAACAACACTGTGCAGGATTATATCTTCAAGAACTCAGCATATTCATAGGAGATGATTTCGCCCTCATGTGTGTCTTGATACCCTTTCTCACCATGAGAAAAGCTGCTGATTTTATTGGCATTAAAATCTTGAAAGTACTCTTTTACAAATGCCAGGATTTTTAATTCCGAAGGACTGTAAATATTTAAATCTGGTTTTTTTGAGGCCAATAAATATTCCCCGGTGATCATTTCGTTAATCTGCCGTTCGTTCTTTATAATGGCTTTTTCTTCATCTAATAATGCAGCTAAATAATGTTCGTATTTATCCGGAACAGGACCATATGGTAGATGGGCATATTTTGCCCCGGTAATAGAGATCAAATATTCCTTAAAATGTTTGAAATCTGCATAAAACAATAGTTTATTTAATTTTGTTTTAGGAATCTCTGTTTCTGCACAGAAATAAATCATTGCATTCAGTAATTTAGAAATATTCAACGGCAGGAAACCGCTCAATTTACCAGGTGCATAAGTGCTGAAACGCGTTTCGTAGACAGAAATAATGGAGCGTTCCTGCCTGTCTGTCATTTCATGCAATAAATTGAGAATTTTCTTCTGTTTGGCATCACTCAAGATATTTGGTTTATCTTCGATCATTTCAAGTAAATTACCCGGCTGCATGGCAAGCATGATCAGCGTATCATGGGCTTCATCCTGCAATGCACCATTTTCATAACGGCTCAGTGTCGCGCCGCCCAATCCGAGCAAATTAGCAAATTCGATTTGTGTGAAACCATACTGTTCCCGGAATTGTTTGATCGTTTCGGGCTGAACCATGCTGCGGCGAACCCGGTATTCACGGTAAGCAGCGTCCAGTGCGTCGTAGTTTGAGTTCGGATCATCAAATTCAGAATTGCATTCGGAACACTTGAAATAATTCACTTCAACAGGAATGTCATCACCGCGTACAGAAATGTTTTCTGCGTGGTTAATAAGGGTCAGGTTGGTTTCTTTTTCGCAAACCGGGCAAATGCCAATCATTGCATTGCTCCTTTTATTATTTTTCATATCGATAATTGTCTCAAAAAATAAGATATTTTTATTGGAAAGGATGCTTCATCTTAAATTCAGCTTCATGGAAAGAAACGCATTTAGCGTAATGGATACCATTTACCTCGTAAATTTTAAGTTTGATGTACGCTTCAATTCCTCTTAATTCTTTTCCAAAAATCCAAAATTCCTGAGCTGCTATTTCACGGTCTTGAGTTGGTCCAGATGAGAAATCAGAAACAGAAAGACTTAATAGTTCGCGCCTGGCATTGTTTTTTGTTAAACCTAAAGTAACAATAGTTTTATTTGATTCAAGACGCTGGACAAAGTGAAAACGATTTAGCTCAATCAAATGCTTGAACTCTCCAAGAAAATCAATCACCTGCTGCCGCGATGCCGTCAAGTAGTTCTCCCGTCCAACTGACAAAACAAAATCTTTTCAATGCAAATATATCATATGATAAATAAAGAGTCAATAAGTTATCATATGATAAGTTATTGACCTGTTAATGTAATAATATTTTTTAAGCAGCATTGAAATTTAATATTTATTACAGGCGGACAGCAATTACCCTGCCGCCCTCCTCCCAAACCTCATCTCCATCTGTTCCCTCGTCACCCCCTCCATGAACGGCCCCAGGATGGTATCCACCGCGCGGTCCAGCAGTTTGAAGTAGCGCGGGATGTTGACGGTGCGCATG
>CAZBRI010000463.1:0-2931 GCA_964494055.1 uncultured Anaerolinea sp. | reverse complement strand
GAGATAGCTTCAGGTGACTGGAGTTCAGACGTGTGCTCTTCCGATCTTGCACCTTCTTCAAAGGTGGATATCAGCAGCGGACCCAGCCTGGGTGAGTGGGATGTTTTCCTGGAACGCAAACGAACCCACACTTTCTGCATTTCTGGCATGGCCTTCCAGGATGCCTGGAACCTGGACCTGGACCGGCTGCGCGATTGCTACATTCACACCGCCAGCCCGGATGGACGGCTTGTGCCCTTCTGTGCTTTCAACCTGACCGACCGCCAGGGAAATTCAATTTACCGGAATAAATATGAAACTCACCCCGCTTGATCACTGGATCGGACGGAAGATTTCAGCCGGTACCGGGCAGCCGTCCCGGGCTGAGATTGAAGCCTGGCAGCTGCAGCAGCTCAACGAAACCATCCGGCTGGCAAGGCATCGCTCCGCCTTTTACCGGAATCATTTTGCCGGTCTGCCTGAAAAGCTGGACAGCCTGCAGGACCTGGCACAGTTCCCATTCACCACACCGGAGGATGTCCGCAGGAATCCCCTGCGCTTTGTGTGCGTCTCGCAGGATGATATACAGCGTGTGGTGACCCTGCAAAGCTCGGGAACGACCGGCGAGCCAAAACGCCTTTACTTCACAGCCGCCGACCAGGAGCTGACAATCGATTTCTTCGGGGTGGGCATGAACACGCTGACAGAACCGGGCGAGCGGGTGCTGATCTTCCTGCCCGGTGAAACCCCCGGCAGTGTGGGCGACCTGCTGCGGCTGGGTCTTGAACGGCAGGGCAGAATCCCCCTACCTTATGGACCGATCCGTGACCCGCAGCATGCATTGCAGGCTGTCAATGAGCAAAAAGCTGGCTGCCTGGTGGGATCACCGACACAGATCCTGGGGCTTGCCCGGCGATCAATGACCGGAATGCACAAACCGCGTACCGTGCTGCTTTCGACAGACCATGTTCCAGGATCGATCAAGAAATTCCTGGAAGAAACCTGGGATTGCAAGGTATTCAACCATTACGGTGCAACCGAAATGGGGCTTGGCGGCGGTGTGGAATGTGAAGCACACCGCGGGTATCACCTGCGCGAGGCCGATCTGCTGTTTGAGATCATAGATCCTGATACGGGTATCATACTGCCGGAAGGTAAGGATGGTGAAGTGGTGATCAGCACCCTCACCCGGCGCGGAATGCCTTTGATACGCTACCGCATGGGCGACAGCAGCCGGTTCCTGGCAGGACCCTGTCCTTGCGGTACAAATCTTCGGACAATGGAGATTGTGCGCGGACGTTTCAGCGGCTACCTGAAGATCAACGGAGGTGAACTTCGCCTGCCGGAATTTGATGAAGTGTTATTCTCCTTTCCATGGTTATTAAATTTCACAATGGGCCTGGATAGGTTTGAAAACCAGGATCGATTAATAATCGACACCCAATCCCTGGAGCTAATACACAAAAGTGATTTGATCGAAGCAATACTGGATAAAATACCAATCAGCAAACACACAAGAATGAAAATATCAAACACCGTAAACCCGCTGGAACCCGGCAGTCTTCTGAAGCGGATCATCGTAGATAAGCGAGGAAAAGATGCGTGATGTGATCAGGGAAGTGGAAGCCTGGCTGAGCCAGGGAAAACAAGTAGCGATCGCAACCAATGTACGCCGGGACGGCTCTTCGCTGCGCCCGCTGGGTGCCAAAATGGCCGTGACCGCCAATCAGCCCGCAGATATCGCCGGCGGTATCCCTGAGATTGCCGGTTCAGTGACTGGCGGATGCATCGAAGGTGTTGTATATGAAGAAGCTCAGAAAGTGCTTGTTAGCGGGATGCCAAAACTTCTGCACTATGGGGTTGTGAGCGAGGAAACCCCGTGGGAGATCGGCCTGACCTGCGGCAGCTCACTTGAAGTGTTTGTCGAAAGCCTCAACACCCCCGCCTGGAATGAAATCTATCCTGCCCTGAAGGAATGCCTGGAAAGTAATCAGCTGGCCGCTGTGGCAACGGTAATTGCCGGCAGCCGGCTGGGCGGCAAGCTGATGCTGTATTCGGATGGCCGGACCCTTGGCAGCCTTGGCGGCAGCCTTGACCAGCAGGTTGTACCCTGGATGAAGAAACAGCTCACCAGCCAGGATAACAACTGGGCACCATTCCAGGCCGGTGATGAAAAATCAGAAATATTCGTGGAGATATTTGCCCCTGTCTTACGAATGATCGTCATTGGTGCAGTGCATATCGCCATCCCGCTGGTCAGCCTGGCAAAAAATCTCGGGTATCACACGATCGTGATCGACCCGCGAAGTGCTTTTGCAACCCGTGAACGCTTCCCGCACGTGGACGAGCTGCTTGAAGAATGGCCTGCAGATGCTTTGCAAAAACTCAAGCCAGATGAGGCAACCTATATCGCCGTTTTAAGTCATGATGAAAAACTGGATAACCCCGCTCTCAAGGTCGCCCTGTCCAGCCCGGCACGTTATGTGGGTGTACTCGGAACCCGTAAAAAAATCCCGAACCGCTTTGCTGCCCTGCGCGAATTGGGTGTCACCGATGAACAGCTCAGCCGCCTGCGGGCACCGATCGGCCTCAACCTTGGGGCCATCCTGCCGGATGAGATCGCCCTTTCAATCCTGGCTGAGATGGTAACCGCCCGGCATGGACTGCCAAAGACACAAGAAGATCATTTGGTCACTGTGAATAAATAGACTCAAATTTCAATAATAAGGTAATAATTAAATCGGCATTGATTTTTTTTCATTTTTTGATTTGCTTTGGGATAGTTTTTTGATGTAAAATCAGTAAACAAATTTGAAAAAACCGGATTTTTATTATCAGTATTATTTATTCAACAAAAAAAGAGTCTTAAAGTGAATTTATCGTTGCAGCATATGAATGTGGAAAAAGAAAAAACCAAACAGATTAGGTCGATCAGTGTGGATTCAGCAATCT
>CAZBRI010000462.1:0-2935 GCA_964494055.1 uncultured Anaerolinea sp. | reverse complement strand
CGGCTCTGAACACTCTTTCCCTACACGACGCTCTTCCGATCTCACACTGCCGCCGGAAGGGGTGTACTTGATGGCATTGTTGACCAGGTTGCCGATGACCTGCGCCATGCGCTGCGCGTCGATCTTCAGCGGAGGCAGCGATTCCGGCAGGCGTTCCTTCCATTCCAGGTGCTTCTCGGCTGCTGCAGCCCGCCAGGGGATGAGCACATCCTTCAGCCAGCTGAGGGTTTCCACCGGCTGCAGGTCAAGTTCCAGGCTGCCGGTGGTCTTGTCGTACAGGTTGGCAAGCTCATCCAGCAGGTACTGCAGGCGTTTGGTCTCTTCATCCATTCCTTGCGTCAGGTCGGTCAGAAGCCCGTGGTCTGCCGCCGCCCCGCTCTGCAGGGCATGGATGGCGGAGCGCAGCGCACCCAGCGGGCGGCCAAGCTCGTGCACGATATTCGCCAGCAGCTGCCGGCGGGAACTCTCCAGGTTGTGCAGCTGATCGACCAGCGAATTGACCGCCTCGGCCTGCAGGCGCAGCTCCTGCGGTCCCTTGACCTGCAGCAGCATCCGGCTCTGACCATTCGCCAGGCCGTTGATGGCATCCGTCACCTCCCGTACCGGCCGGCTGATACTCACCGCCAGCCAGGTACCGATTACGAGGCAGATGAACAGCCCGAAGAACAGCACCAGCAGGATCTGCCCGCGCAGCTGCCCGAAATAGTCGCCGATTGAATTCAGCTGGTAAGTCAGGCGCACAATGCCGATCACCTGGCGGCTGGCATTAAAGACCGGCTCATACACATCCACCACCGCCCGGTCGAGATGCAGCAGGGTGTAATTGGTCAGGAGCACTTCCTGCCCTGCCTTTGCTCCGGCAATGCCCGGCAGCACCTGCCCCTGGTTGAACAGGCTGCGATCTTCAGTACTGCTGGAAAAGAGCAGGGCCCCGTTCCCGTCCAGGAACATCATGTTGATCTGGTCCCCGATATGCACCCGCGTCAGCAGGCTTTCGAAAAGGACCGGGTCACCCCACAATTCGTATTCCGCCCCGCTGATCTCGGCCAGCAGGCGGGCATTGCTGACCAGGCTGCGGGCCAGCTGAGGGATGAGGATCTGCCCTTCGAGCGAATATATCAGCAGCACCCCCATGAGCGGCAGTATCAGCAGGAGCGGGATAATCTGACTCCAGATCAGGCGCTGACGCAGGCTTTTAAACATCCGTGACCTCCACCAGCTTGTAACCCACCCCGCGCACTGTCAGGATGCGCTGCGGGTGCTCTGGCTGCCGTTCCAGCTTCTCACGCAGCCAGCGGATATGCACATACACCACCTGCGGCTGACCGATAAATTCCGCCCCCCAGACCGCGCTCAGCAGTTCATCCACCGAATGGACCCGGTTGGGGTCGAGCGCCAGGGCATGCAGCAGGCTGAATTCACGCGGCGAGAGCTCCACCAGCTTGCCGCCGAGCGTAACGGTGTGCGCGGAGGGGTCCAGTGCCAGGTCACCCAGCCTGATGACCGGGGCTCCTGTCAGCGTCTCAACGGAGGTCTGCGAGCGGCGCAGGACGGCTTTGATATGCGCAATCAGCACATCCACATCGAAGGGTTTGGTGATATAGTCATCTGCCCCCAGTTCCAGCCCGAACATCTCGTCCAGATTGCGGCGGCGTGCGCTGACAAAGATGACCGGCACATGATACTGGTCCTTGATGTGACGGATGGCTTCCAGCCCGTCCATGCCCGGCAGCCCGATATCCAGCAGCACCAGGTCCGGCGGGGATTGGCGCACCATGGCCAGTGCATCCTCCGCGCTGCCTGCCGAGCTGGCGTGAAAGCCGGCCTGTTCCAGGTTAAAAGAAAGGCTGCGGCGCATCAGGGCATCATCATCCACGAGCAGAATATTGCGGGGCATAAGTTGATTATATCGCCAAAGGAAATTGAAAATTGGGATATTGTTATATTTTTTAGTTACCCACAATTCAAATTGTGAACAACAAAATTATACAATCCCAAAGTATTGTGTAGTCCATAATAGGAATAGTGAAAATTTAAATTATGGAAAATAATAATTTCAAGAATAATATATTTTATTTAATCAATGAAATAAGTTTTTATCCACCTTTTCCTAAAATAAAAACATCAACAGGAATATTAGAATCATTATTCGAACCATTTCCTAATTGTCCATAATAACCATTACCCCAGCATAATACTCCACCAATAATTGTAATTGCACATGAATGATAACCACCTGCTGAGATATTAGATATCCCGTTACTCAATCCACTAATTGAGACTGGAATATTTTTCAAAATATTTGTTCCATCACCAAGCTGTCCTTGATCGTTTTGACCCCAACACATTCCTTGCAAATTTCGTGTGACGGCACAGGTAAAATAATAACCAGTTGAAATTCCTATTACTCCTGTTGATAAATTAGGGATGATAACAGGTTTATTACTATCAACAAATGACCCAATACCTAATTGACCAATTTCATTATAACCCCAACATTTAATGCCATTATTTTTATCAATTGAACAAGTATGATATCCACCGGATGAAATTGCAATTTCCCCTTCTGCTAATCCAATTACATCTACTGGTACATTGCTATTAATATTTGAACCATCACCTAACTCCCCATTTGCATTGTTTCCCCAACATACTGCGCCTCCAACATCGGTGAGCGCACAAACATGGTTAGCACCTACAGATATTTCATTTGAAATATTTACCGACAATATTACTTCAACGGGTAAATTACTATTTTTATTAGTTCCATCGCCAATGGTACCATTAGAAATAAAACCCCAACATTTCACATTGCCGTTATCAATTAGGGCACATGAAGAAGAGTTCCCAACTGAAATTGACTTTACACCTAACTCGAGACCCTTCACAAATGCGGCGGTATTTCGATCTACATAAGTTCCATCACCTAATTGGA
>CAZBRI010000461.1:0-2943 GCA_964494055.1 uncultured Anaerolinea sp. | reverse complement strand
ATGTTCCGGAAAGAGGAGAGAGTTTTTTTTGTGGTTTTTTTGCGCAAAGAGCATGCGCAAAAAGACCACTTGCGGGGCAGGGCAAGGACGTTAATGATCGGCGAGGCGTTGATGATCAACAGAGTTGTTGAGAGGTTCAATTCCTATTTCAGGTTGTAAAGGCCGTGAGTGAATTGGGGTTTTTTGTTTTTTTTTGTGGACCAAAGGCATGCGAAAAAAACCACTTGCGGGGCAGGGTAAGGACATTAGTGATCTGCGAGGCGCTGATGATCAACAGAGTTGTTGAAAGGCTCGATTCCCCTGGCAGGTTGACAGAACCGCAGGTGAATTGGATGTTTATATATTTTTTTGGATCAATGGCATGCGCAAAAAACCACTTGCGGGGCAGGGCAAGGACATTAGTGGTCTGCGAGGCGTAGTTGGTCATTGAGTTGTTGAAAGGCTCGATTCCCCGGCTGGTAGAAACGGATTCGGGTGAATTGGGGGTTTTTGTATTTTTATATGGATCATTGGCATGTGCAAAAAAACCACTTGCGGGGCAGGGCAAGGACATTAGTGGTCTGCGAGGCGTTGTTGGTCAATGAGTTGTTGAAAGGCTCGATTCCCCTGGCAGGTAGAAAGAACCGCGGGTGAATTGGATTTTTTTTGTATTTTTGTGGTCAGTGGCATGCGCAAAAAAACCACTTGCGGGGTAGAGCAAGTGTGAATGCGGCCTGTTGAGGAATGGTTGGTCATTGGATATTACCAGGAGACTTTTTTTGCATATTGGTTTAAATCTGTAATGGCTGATGATGGATTTGTATATATAATTGACAAAATTTATGAAAACTCCAAATAGTCCCTCCTTTGAATTCTGGCTGGGTGTGCGGCAGGAATTGCCCATTTTACTGGGTGTGATTCCGTTTGGCATGATCTATGGGATTCTTGCCCTGAGTGCCAAAATCAGCCCGCTGGACGCACAGGCCATGTCATCCGTTGTCTTCGCCGGTTCATCCCAATTTATGACCGCAAAATTGATCAGTGCGGCTACGCCAGGGTTGATCGTGATCCTGACAGGGTTTGTAATCAACCTGCGTCATGCACTGTACAGTGCATCTCTTGCCCCTTATACCCGTGACCTGCCGCTGCGCTGGAAAGCCCTGCTGGCATATCTATTAACCGATGAGGCATATGCTGTCAGCATCATTCATTATCAAAAAGATGGAGAGAAGACAAACAAACACTGGCACCTGTTCGGTTCCGGCCTGGCATTGTGGTCATCCTGGCAGATCAGCACCGCTGTCGGGATATTCCTCGGTGCACAGATACCCGACAGCTGGGGATTGGATTTCGCCCTGCCGCTGACCTTCATTGCACTGGTCGTCCCGGGTTTGAAGGATCGGCCGGGAGTGATCACAGCAGCGGCCGCTAGTCTTGCCGGCCTGATCTTCTTCGGCCTGCCATTCAAGCTGGGACTGCTGGCGGCCACATTTGTTGCGATCACAGCCGGATTATGGAGTGAACAAAGATGAATATCTGGATCATCATGATCAGCCTCGGGCTGCTGACATTTGGCACACGGTTGAGTTTTATCTTATTAATGGAGCGGATCAATCTACCCAGGAATTTTCAACGGGCGTTACGATTTGTCCCTATTGCCGTTTTGAGCGCCATCATTGCCCCGGAACTGGGTTATTCAAACAATGCTCTAGCCATCTCATTGACTAATCCACGCCTGTTGGCAGGTTTGATCGCCACCGTGGTGGCATACAAAACAAAAAATGTCGTCATAACCATTCTTGCCGGAATGAGCGTTTTCTGGCTGCTGAAAATCTGGTTATAAAAAAAGCCGGAACCTTGCAAACGGTTCCGGCTTTTTTTATTTATATTTCGAAGGGGTATTTAACGCCGATATCAGCCCGTATCAAGTCCATCAATTCCATATTTGCAAGTGTGTCGGCATGAGGCATACCAGGGCTCTCCAATAACCCGAGGCGCACACAGCGCATGGCTTCCTCAATCTCGAACTCAAAACCGCCTGCGCGCAGCGGCCGGGTGACTGTCATTTCCTGGTCTGCGAGACACAGGGATGCTTTACTGGAACCCCAATAATTGGCATAGATGCGGATGTAACCCTTGCTGCCATAGATATAAAAATCGTTGACATTATTGCTGGTGAAATTCGTATTGAACTGCGAGATGACACCATTTGGATATTTCAACAGAACCGAGGTGGAGACATCCACACCGGTATCCGAGAGCTGTGCCTGGGCGGCAAAAGATTCAGGGGGCTGGCGCATGATCCACTGCGAGGTTGAGATGGGGTAGACTCCCATATCCAGCAGGGTCCCGCCCGCCAGCTGCGGATTTAGCCAGCGCTGCTCCCTGCCTTTTGGTATGCTGAAACCGAAAGATGATGAGAGTACCTGCAGGTCACCGATCAGACCGCCATCCAGCCACTGCCGGATCTGATCAAAAATCGGGAGATAGCGGGTCCAGAGAGCCTCCAGCAGGAAGACTTTTTTATGCCGGGCGGTTTCAATGAGCGACCGCGTTTCAGCAGCATTGACTGTCAAAGGTTTTTCACACAGGACCGGTTTGCCGGCATTGAGGCACAGCATCGCGTTTTCAAAATGAAAATTATGCGGCGTCCCGATATAAACAGCATCCACTTCCGGATCGTTTACAAGTTCTTCATATGAGCCATAGATCTTCTGGCCGTTGTATTTCTCTGAGAATGCTCCGGCCCTTTCAATACTGGTACTGGCAACAGCATAAAGCACTGCATCATTCACCACACGAAGATCTTCTGCAAATTGCTGGGAGATCAAACCCGGTCCCAGGATACCCCATTTAAAAGTTTTTTGAGCCACCATTCACCTCATAATAATAAAATAATTCTTGCTTCTCTACCATTTTATCCTTTTTTTGCCTTCGCTGTTTGCCATAAAGCAGTTCTATTGC
>CAZBRI010000460.1:0-2944 GCA_964494055.1 uncultured Anaerolinea sp. | reverse complement strand
TACACGGCTCTGAACACTCTTTCCCTACACGACGCTCTTCCGATCTAGATAGCTGAAGGTTGCATGGAAGAGATCTACCTGGACGGGCAGTACGCGGCCCGCATCGCCTGCCCGCCTGCCCTGGTACCCGGGCCCGGGCAGTATTTGATTGCCAACTGCAGCAGCGACTCATCCGCTCCGCTCTCTGAGCCGGTCTTCCAGGCCGGAACCTGCCAGGGCGGTTTTTACGCCGCCCGTCCTCTGCCCGGTTCCTGGCTGCCCGGCGCATCACTCCAGCTGCGCGGACCGCTCGGAAACGGATTTCATCTTCCGCCTGCCGCCCGGCGGATTGCCCTGCTTGCCTGGTGCGGCGCTTCTGACCGTCTGCTGGCATTGCTGCAGCCAGCCCTGGCTCAAAAAGCTGCTGTTGTTCTGCTGACTGATACCCCGCTCCAAAACCTGCCATCCGCCCTCGAGATCCTGCCGCTTTCCACGCTCTCAGAAACATGCGCCTGGGCCGATTACCTGGCGGTCGATACACTGCGCTCACAGCTGCCGAACCTGCTTCCCCGCCTGCTCTCAGACCCGCGCACAGCGGCTTTGCACAGCGGGCCGCCCATTCCGCGCGCTGTCAGCGCACAGGTGCTGGTCCGCACCCCGCTGCCCTGCGGCGGCATCGCTGCCTGCGGCGTGTGTGCCGTGCATCTCACCGGCAGCAGCCGCGATTACAGGCTTGCCTGCAAGGATGGCCCGGTGTTCCAATTGTATTAATGGAAAAGTAATATGCAAATAAATACTTGAATATTGGTTTTCGATAACTTTTATTTTCTTAATTGATCTAGCTAAATTGATTTCGAAAAATTTTACCCAAAAGAAAATTAATTAATTCAAGATACTTTCCTTCCAGAATTAAATTTCACCAATTTACCCCAATCTATCAAACCTTCTTCACAAAAATCATCAATGAATTGTTTAGTGAAAATATTAATTATCTTATTATATTCCTCAATAAAATTTTTGTTTCTTTCATGAGCCTTATAACCAAGTGGTTCAATAATATCTATGTATAATTCATCATTATTTGATATAAATCCCCAAAAATCTTGCCCACACAATTTATTATAATCGCCTTTATCAACTAATTGCTCCTGCCCATAACAACAACCATTTATTGGCCTAACAATGCTCAATCCCATACTTGTTCTTAAAATTCTTTGTGCTTTTTTAAAATTATCTATCATTCGTTTAATTTGGCTACTATTACCCCAATTTGGTCCAGACTTTATAGCTACAATATAATATATGTTATCCCGCTCAAACTCTAAATCAATACCTTCAGCAGAAGATTTTCTTCCATTGAATACTTTACTATTAATATGAATAGCCAATTTTTCTAAAAATTCTCCAAAAATAGTCTCTTCCTGTGATGAAAGATGAGAATCCATTAATAATTTAACCAAATCCTGTGCGGTTAACAGATTCTTTGCTTTAAACAAATACGGGTTTTTTCGTTTTAATATTGTTGATAATTTAAGTTTTCGTAAACTGTCTAAACGACGTTGATGGAAATCCCCTATATTTAATTCCACAAACGTAACAACATCATCAAGATTTAGTTGATTCATATTTTTTCTTTTTTTCCAAAAGAGTTAATTGAGACGGCTGATATTCAATAGTTGGAAGAATTTCATTTTTTGCTAATTGATAATAAGAAGATAAAATTTCAATCCCGATACAATTTCTATTAAGCCTTTGGGCAACACGAAGTGTTGTTCCTGATCCCATGAATGGGTCTAGCACCCAATCACTTTCTAAAGTGAATAATTTTATAAACCATTCTGGCAAATCTTCAGGAAAAACAGCACTATGGTTTTTATTTTTCGTTTCAGTAGCTAAATGAATTACATTGGTTGGGTAAGCTTTTTCTCTTCCAATCCAATTCGCTATTCGTTTTCCAAATCCACTTCCTACTTTTGAAGGATCTCTCACTTTATCTGTATCACTCAAATTTTTCAATCGACGGTCTGCCCATTCACCCATTGGAACCATTACTTCTTCTTGATACATGTTAAATTTCTTTGTTTTATTAAACTGCAACAATCTTTCCCATGAATCTCTAAATCTATTTGGCCATTTACCAGGATAAGAGTTTTTTTTATGCCAAATGAATTCTTCTGTCCATAACCAACCTTGATTCCGTAATGCCAAAATTAACTCTAAAACATATGTATGTCTCTCACCTTCAACAACTTTTTCTTTTATGTTTAGGATAAAAGTTCCAGTTGGCTTTAATACTCGAAGTAATTCTTCTGAAATAGGTAAAAACCATTTTACATATTCATCTGGTTTTATTCCGCCGTATGTATTCGTCCGGCTGTCTGCATATGGCGGAGAAGTTACTATCAAATCGATTGAATTATCAGGAAGTTTTTTTAATTCTTCACGACAATCACCTAGAATCAATTGACTTTGTAATATATCCATAATGTTAAATTATACTTGCAAAATGAGGTCTAGATTGCATAAAACCGAACAAATCAATTACATTTTTTTCAACAAGAGGATTCAATATGACCATGCTTGATGAACGACAACTGCTTGCCTACCTGGAAACCAATTCGCTGGCTTACGAACGCTGGGAGCACCCGCCGGTTTTTACATGCGCGGAATCGGATATGCACAGGCCGAACCGCAGCGCAGTCAGCACCAAGAACCTGTTCCTGTGCGATAAGAATGCACGGCGCTTCATCCTGCTGGTTACTGACTGCGAGAAAAAGATGGACCTGGCCCTCATTGGGGAACAGACCGGCCTGGCACGCACTCGTTTTGCCTCCCCTGAGAATATGCTGCGCCTGCTGGGCGTCACTCCCGGCTCGGTGACGATGATGGGGCTGGTAAATGATACCAGCAGCCAGGTAGAGATCGGAAGAGCACACGTCTGAACTCCAGTCACCTGAAGCTATCT
>CAZBRI010000459.1:0-2946 GCA_964494055.1 uncultured Anaerolinea sp. | reverse complement strand
GATAGCTTCAGGTGACTGGAGTTCAGACGTGTGCTCTTCCGATCTATCAGCCCCCGGGTTCTGCTGCTGGATGAACCGCTCTCAGCCCTGGATGCGAAGATTCGCGTTGAATTAAGGCAGGAAATTCGTAGAATACAACAGGCGACAAATATTACAACCATCTATGTCACACATGATCAGGAAGAAGCTTTGTCGCTTTCAGACCGGGTTGTCGTGATGAGTCAGGGACATATGGAACAGGTTGGTACCCCTGTGCAAATCTATAATTACCCCTCCACAGAATTTGTTGCCCAATTCGTTGGTCAGCTGAATTTGATACCGGTCGTGGATCTGAACCTGGAAAAGGGAGATTGTACTTTTTCGGGTCAAAAAATTAAATTTGATCACTCTTCTGACACATACGTTACAGAAAAACCCCGGCTTGCCATTCGCCCGGAAGAGATCCAGATTGGTTCCAGGAATGATCACAATATTCTGAAAGGCAGGGTTGAATCCGTCCTTTTTCTTGGCGCAGTAGTCCGCTTACGGGTGGATATCGGCGGTACTTTGTTATCGGCTGATTTATTCAATGAACGAAGCTCCATTTTGCCAAGACAGGGTGACGATGTCATGATCAATTTTTCAGCACAATCCTGCTGGATTATGTAATTCGGAAATCAATTATTTTTATAAATTAACAAAAAGCACGAGAAATCGTGCTTTTTTGCTTATTATTAATCCATGTGCATGTATAATTGCGCCCATGAAAAGTTTTCCATTAAGGCTGCTATTTGCTGTATTGATGTTGATATTTTCTATCGGCACCATTGCCTGGAGTTTTTTACCCGGGGCGAGAATTGTGCTCAAGCAAAAGATCCAGCCAGCCGAGATGCAGCTTCCTTCTCCTTCCGGTTACAAACCTTACGATAACCTGCGGGTTGAATATCACTCGTACTTCTGGTCAATGCTGCCTGACCATCATTCTGAACACCTCATTCTGCTTAATTAAATTGTCTTCAGGAGTACAGCTTTGACCACGATTTTTTACGCTACCGATATTCATGGCTCAGATATATGTTGGAATAAATTTTTAAATGCGGGGAAGTTTTACAATGCTGATGTCCTGGTCCTCGGCGGTGATATGACTGGCAAGGCAATTGTGCCGGTTGTGGAATTACAAAAAGGGGTTTATCAAACGACATTATTACAGCAAAACTATTCAATTCAAGGACCAGATGAACTGGCCGATATGACAAAGCGGATTAGGAGCAGGGGTTATTATCCATATTTAACAACTCAAGAAGAGATTGAAGAACTCGCAAAAACCCCTGACCTGGTTTATAAATTATTTATCCAGGAGGCATTAAAAGTAATCGAACAATGGATGGAGATTGCTGACAGGAAATTGGCTGGTACTTCAATGCGTGTATACGTTTCGCCAGGGAATGATGACAGGTTTGAAGTTGATGACATTATTCGAGCTCATCCAAGTGTAACACTGGCAGAAGGGCAGGTCATCAATATCGACCAGGAACATGAGATGATCACTTCCGGATGGTCCAATAAAACACCATGGAATACGTATCGTGAAGAAGATGAACCAGAATTGGCAGTTCGATATAAAAATATGATTTCGGGGCTGAAGAATCCTAAAAATTCCTTATTTAATATTCATGTTCCTCCATTCAATTCCAACCTGGATGAGGCACCTGAGCTGGATGAACAATTACGGCCGCGTTTTGCCGGTAATTCTCTAAAACCAACCGGTTCAACAGCGCTTCGCGAAGCGATAGAAAAGTTTCAGCCCTTGCTTGGGCTGCACGGTCATATACACGAGGGGCGAGGTTCATCCCGTATCGGGCGTACGCTCTGTATCAACCCCGGTTCGATGTATGAACAGGGAACCTTGCTTGGTTCCATTATTAAATTGGGAAAAAATAAGATTGATAACTATGTACTGACCAGCGGATAAAAATTTATTTCCGGTTTTGCCAAAACGATTTTTTGGCGATCGGGATAAAACAAACATACCAAAGGAGAAAAAGGAATGTCAGATCTTTTTGTCAGAAAGGCTACTGGATTGGTCCGGTCCTGGTCGATATTTGATGCATTTGTTTATGCATTTTTTTCGATCAATCTGATCACCCTGGGGCTGTATAGTTTCAGCCAGATGTATTATTTGCAGGGGGGATTGATCCCTGCCTTGATCATCAGTGCGATTTTCATCGTATTTGAGATTGTTGTTTATTCAGCACTCATATCGGTGATGCCCCGTTCTGGCGGGGATTATGTTTGGCAAAGCCGGGTGTTGGGAGGCGCTTTCGGCTTTATCCTTTCAGTCACCGGATGGTGGTTTATCCTCTGGCTGTGGGTGCCGCTCTACAGCGATATGCTCAGGCATATCGTCATCACACCACTCCTGGGTATTTTAGGCGCCAGGGATGCTGCATTATGGTTCGGGCAAAGTTCACTCGGTTTATTTGTGACAGCTCTGATCACCCTGGCCCTTGTTTCGCTCATCATTATGATGGGAATGAAAACTTATGCCCGAATTCAAAAAATTTGTTTCTACGGCGGCGTTCTGGGCCTTGTGATCGTAATAGTTATATTGTTGACAGGAACACCGGCTGCCTTTAAAGCGGGCCTGGATGCAAATGCGGTTTCCCTCTTTGGCGCGCAGCCAGGCGTTTACGATGCGACCGTCCAGTTGGGAAAAGATGCAGGTGCTGCCATGCCGTTATCAGGCGGGTCGCTTGGATTGATCTTCCTGACACTGCCTTACCTTGTTTTCTTTAATTTGTGGCCGAACTGGGGAGCGACACTGTATGGTGAAGTACGGGGAGCGGCTGATTTTAAACGCAATTTTGCAGGCATGGCCTGGGCGCTGGGGGTCACCACCGTTCTCGCGATCGTTGTACTCCCTGTCTCTTATACACATCTGACGCTGCCGACGAATAGAGAGGTGTA
>CAZBRI010000458.1:0-2947 GCA_964494055.1 uncultured Anaerolinea sp. | reverse complement strand
GATTGACCGTTGTATCCACATTACTCAGTTCGAGGCGGCCGGTAAACCGCAGCAGATCTCCCATGGGTGAGACCGCCACACGCCGTTCACCCAATAACAAGGGTAAGTTTGGCATTTTCTTTGGGGCAGCGATGGTCATACTATAACCGCGGGCTGATTGAACCGGGAGATAGATATTTAGTCCGCGGGCAGCAATGGGAGTTGCAGCTCCGGCAGCTAAAATAACTTCTTTGCCATCAAAAACTCCTGCACTGGTTTTAACACTTTGAACTTTTCCGTTCACAGTCTCATAACCAATGACTGAAGTGTCCTCGAGTATCTCCGCACCAAGTTCCCGAACTCTCATTCCCAATTGCTGCAGGTAAACAGCCGGATTGACATTAGAATCACCGGACATATTTATTCCACCAACTACGGAATCGAGAATGACAGGTTCGAATTTTCTAACAGCCGCCTGGTCAAGGACTTCGATCGGGATGCCGTGCTGCTGCATAACCTTCCCTTCGGAGATACCATCTTCGAAGGCCTTTTCATCCTTGTAGAGAAATAAAACGCCTTTTTCCTGATAAGCGCAATTAAATTTTTCCTGCGCAATGATCTCAGAAAAGTTCCTGGTGCTCAACTGTCCGATAGCATTTAATGGGGGGATGGCGCGCTGTACATTGGCATCCGTACAGGATGCTGCAAATTTAATCAGCCACAGGATGTATGTTGGATCCAGGCTGATCTTCATACCAAATGGACTGTTTTGAGGATCCAGCATCCATTTCATCGCTGTGCCTACGATCCCGGGAGCAGCAAGCGGGACGATATGGCTCGGTACAATCTGCCCGGCATTTCCTGATGAACTGCCCAATCCAATTTGCTTTTGTTCTACGATGGTAACCTTGCGTCCCGCCTTGAGTAAGTAATAGGCACAGTGCAGACCTATAGAGCCGCCGCCTATAATAATGATATCTTTTTGATCTGCCAATGTATTCTCCAATTCACTTCGGTTTATAGATAAACTCATTTTTGGAAAGCAATGAGCATATTCCTGAAATATTTTTATTACAATTCAGGTATGAAAGACCAGAGATGCTGCCTTCTGATCTATCATCAAACCAACTTACTGACCATTATTTTTACTGATCAAAAATTTGTTCATCTGTAAAAATAATCATCAAACTGTCTCAATAACAGCAATACTCAGGATAAAAATACGATCAAAGTAATCCGAAATAATGCATGTGAAAGAATAATTTCACAATTTTGAGAAGTGTATCGAGAAACAAATATTAACTTTTTTCAATTAGGGGGGTTTAGCCGCACCTATTTATATTGCATCAATATCGTAAATCTATCAATAAAACAGAAAATATAAATAAGCGATTACGATAATAACGGACGAAGTGAATTATTTATACTAATAATAGGTGGTGAGCAAAATTATACAATAAATAGGATATGTGTCAATGATTAGGAGAATTGAATCTTCATAAGGTTTAGTTATAAATCTGGGATATTAGGCGGTGTTAACTTTTTTCTCAACACAAGAGAACCCGGCAAAAAAATGAATTATTTTTTTTATTATCTGGAACATCAATCTTCTCGAGGGGTTGATTAATATCAAAGGCTGGTAAAGAGTAGTCTATAATAGAAACCTCTTTACGAAATAAAAGAAAACTATGATGGATTTTTTAAATAAACTCAACGATGCACAAAAAAAGGCTGTCACTGCTGGCGACGGTCCTATTCTCGTTCTCGCCGGCCCCGGTTCAGGAAAAACACGTGTTCTCACACAGAGAATAGCTTACCTGATCGGTTACGAAGGTGTCCGTCCTTACCAGATGCTGGCAGTGACTTTTACGAACAAAGCCGCCCGCGAAATGGAACAGCGTGTTCAACAACTGTTGGGCGAGGATATGACCCGCGGGTTGATGCTGGGAACCTTTCATTCCACCTGCGCAAGGATATTGAGGCGTGAATCTGAAAGACTGCCGGTGAACGATGATTTTGTGATTTTTGATTCTGATGATCAGCAATCTGTAATCAAAAGTGCGATCAAAGAACTCAACCTTGATGACAAAACATACCGTCCGGTGGCAGTCCACGCAGCTATCTCAAGGGCAAAAAATGAGCTGTTTGGTCCGGAAGATTTCCCGGTGGTCAATTACCGGGATGAAATGGTTAAACGCATTTATAAACGATACCAGGCTTTGCTTCAGCAATCCAACGGGGTAGATTTTGATGATCTGCTGCTGATGACAACCAACCTGTTAGCCGATAATCCGGATATTCGCGATAAATATGCCCAGCGTTTCCATCATGTCCTGGTTGACGAATTCCAGGACACCAACATTGCACAGTACAACCTGATCAAATATCTTTCATCGGGGCATAATAATGTGTTTTGTGTCGGAGACCCTGACCAATCAGTTTATCGATGGCGCGGGGCTGATTATCGAAACGTGCTGCGATTTGAAGAGGATCATCCAAACTGCCAGACGATACTGCTCGAGCAAAATTACCGGTCAAAGCAAACGATATTGGATGCTGCCATGGCGGTGATTGACCGAAACCCGCGGCGGAAAAAGAAAAATCTATTTACCGACCGTGGAACAGGGGAAAAGATCGTATTTTTTGAAGCAAATGATGATTATGGTGAAGCTAATTTTGTGGTCGATACGATGGCCCAGCTTGTGGCAAGCAGGCAGTTTGAACCCGGCGAATGTGCGGTCATGTATCGTACCAATTCCATGTCCCGCCTGCTGGAAGAGGCGTTCCTGCAGGCAAGGCTGCCCTACAGGCTGGTTGGAGCACAACGGTTCTACGGCCGGCGGGAAGTAAAGGATATGATCGCATACCTGCGGCTTGTTCAAAACAGGTCGGATGATATTTCACTGGGTCGTATCATCAATCTGCCGGCGAGGGGTATCGGGGAAAAAGCCCTGCAATCCCTGCACAC
>CAZBRI010000457.1:0-2951 GCA_964494055.1 uncultured Anaerolinea sp. | reverse complement strand
CTCCTGCCCGGAATTCCTGCGTGAAGGTTCTGCCATCGGGGATTTCTCGCAGCCGCACCGCACCGTACTCGGTTCCACCGACCGCGATGCAGCCAATAAGGTTGCCCAGCTACACCTGCCCCTGCGCGCACCCATCGTCATTACAGACCTGCGCACCGCAGAAATGATCAAATATGCCTCTAACGCCTTCCTGGCGACCAAGATCTCCTTCATCAACGAAATTGCCAATATCTGCGAAGCACTGGGTGCGGATGTTAAAGAAGTGGCAGCCGGCATGGGTTATGATGCCCGCATCGGCAGGCACTTCCTGGATGCCGGCCTGGGCTGGGGCGGTTCCTGCTTCCCCAAGGACGTGCTTGCGCTAGCTTACATGGCCGAAGAAGCCGGCCTCGACCCGCGAATTCTGAACACAGTTATGGAAGTCAATTATGAAAGACGGAAGACCGCGGTTGATCACACCAAAGCCATGCTGGGTGATTCGCTGAAAGGCAAAACCATTGGCCTGCTTGGATTAGCCTTTAAGCCCAATACCGATGATATGCGCGACGCCCCTGCGATCGACATTGCGCAGGAACTTAACGCAGCCGGCGCGATTGTCCGCGGTTATGACCCGGTTTCGATGGAAGTTGCCCGCGGTATTCTGCCGGCAGTCGAGATGGCGAAAGACCCCTACAGCATGGCTGATGGCTGCGATGCCCTGATGGTGATCACCGAGTGGAACGAATTCAAACAGCTGGATCTTGAAAAACTAAAGAGCCTGCTCAAAACCCCAGTTATTTACGACGGCCGCAACATCTATGATCCAAAGGTGATGAAGTCCATGGGTTTCACTTATCGGGCCATCGGTAGATAAAAATTACGAACCCAGAGCGGCAGATCTTAGACCAATTTGGGAAACAGCCCTTCAGCTAGAAATCAATAAAGGTGCAGCTGGCAATTTAATTGTTAGCCGCATTTTTATTATCAAAAATAGCATTTCTATGAGTGGATTATCTTTTCGATTGAAACTTCAGTAATAAGTGATAATATATTTTTTTTGTGAGAAAATACAGGCAAATTCATCGGTCCTGTCATCAATAATTAAAACATAAAATACTGGCTAAAAAAATAGCTGATCTAGATGGTCATGGTAATTTTGAAAATATCAGGATTTTTTTACAATCTGATTGACAGCACAATTCGCAATTAACTCAAATATACAATTTTGATTGAAATTTTTATGGTAAAAACAAATAAGTTATACAATTACTTCACAAAAAACAAAAATAATATATTAAATCAAGTAACGATTTTCTCAATTTGCTTAATCGGATTTGCGCTGCGGTTACGGCAGTATCTTACTGTCCGATCATTCTGGATTGATGAGGCGATGTTAGCCAATAATATCCTTTCAAAATCCCTAATAAACCTGGTAAGGTACCCTTTACTTAATAATCAATCTGCCCCGCCAGGTTTTCTTGCATTAGTAAAATTTTCTGTTCTTTATATTGGAAATTCTGAAAACGTATTCAGATTGCTACCTTTTATTACGGGATGCCTTTCTATCCCGTTAATATTTATTTTCTCACAAAAAATTAGCAATAATATTGTGAGCATAATTTCGCTGACATTATTCTCGATAACACCAAAACTTATTTATTACTCTTCTGAAATAAAGCAATACTCTACTGACCTATTTTTATTTTTATTAATTTCTTTGGTAATTTATTTTTGCTTGAATGAAAAAACCAAAAATATAATCTTCCTTGGGTTGATTGGGACAATTGCTATCTGGTTTTCGAATCCGGTTATTTTTGTACTTTTTGGAGCAACCTGTATTTTATCAGTCGATTATATTATCAATAAAAAATATAAAAATTTATCATGGTTGATAGTTGTTTCTATTTTTTGGGGAATAAGTTTTACAATTCAATACATTCTTGTCTTGCAATATTCCGCCAGTAATAATTACCTCATATCTTTTTGGCAATCGAGCTTCGCACCTTTTCCCCCATGGATTGACTTCAGCTGGTATAAAAATACATTTCAAGATATATTACACGACCCGCTGTATTTACCAATCAGCCTTATAACTGTTTTACTATTAATTATTGGTTGTCTTTCTCTAGGACTTCGTAAATGGCGATATTTACTTATGCTAATTTTACCTATCCTATTAGCATTAATTGCATCAGCCCTAAAAAAATATCCATTCAGCGGCAGATTGATGTTATTCTTAGTGCCATCTTTTTTGATCATCCTCTCAGAGGGTATCGATTGGATCAAAACGAAAATATCAAAAATTAACCACTTGGCCTCAGCAGCCGTCACTCTATCATTAGTTTTATATCTTATTATTCAACCTCTGAGTTTTGATTTTCGAAACTTCATTAATCCAACAATGCGAGAAAGCATTAGACCAGTCATTATATATATCAAGAAAAAAATGACCCCGTCTGATACGATGTACGTATACTATAGTGCTGAACCTGCATTTACTTATTATTTAACAAGATACAAATTGCCATCAAACAATATTATTATTGGAAGTAATTATAGAGAAACACCATTCAAATATATAGATGAAATTGATAAACTACAAGGGACAAAACGAATCTGGTTCCTATTTTCTCACCCGCTTATTGATGAGCAAAATCTTATTCTGGACCATTTGAATAAAAAAGGCCATTTACTCAATAAAACCATTTCAGATGGTTCAAGCGCATATTTATATGATTTATCAAAAACAAAATAAGTCAATTTAATTCATAAATTATTCCATTCGATCATTCTCGAATAAATTTCCTAAACCATACACCTGCTCGAATAAAAAGCTGTATGCCATAACATTTACTATAAAAAAAATATTCTTGAATTCAGACATGAATCATGAATCAACTGCTGACCTGCCTTATTACAGATAGTCGGGTAAAATTATCCGGCTATTTGTTTTTTAATCTAACGTTGGACTG
>CAZBRI010000456.1:0-2963 GCA_964494055.1 uncultured Anaerolinea sp. | reverse complement strand
AAAATAATAGGTCATGTAAGTGCGAACCAGCAGGCTTTCTGAAGATAACTTCCAGGCAGCTGCCAGAACCTGCCAGGCATTTGAAAAATCCTTCAATACCAGGAATACTTTTGCAAGGTCAGTTAATAATACAAGAGAGTCCGGATTCTCAGACAGGTTGTCAAGCAGAAGTTGTTTCAGGGCAATGTAATCATTATTTTTTTGCAAAGAGATCAGCATCGATTTATACTGTATTATTTTTGAAATCTCTTCTCTTTGATAGTTGGGAATAGGATGAGTTTCAATCCGTTCCAGCTGCGGCATTGAGCACACTTGATTTCGCATTTTCAGAAGAAGATCATTTCCACCTGCATAATATTCTGTTTCGCGTGCGGTAAATGACTGAAATTTCTTCTCAAGGTTTTCAAGGACCGTCAACTCGGGATAAACAGCATGTTGATTTACAAAATCAAACCGCCGTCTGTGCCATGCTTCACCGGAATCTCCCCTGCCTCGTTCCAGCTTCTTTGTCAGCTCTTCTGTTGAACGGCAAAAATAATGATTTAGCTGTATCTTTTTATTATTGAAAGGAAAATGCTGGGTATCGACCCTTTGGAAATTTTCGTTCACGCATTTTTCGCCCGCTTTATAAACGAAATCATGCGGTGTCATGGGGAATTTTACTTTTGCAGGCTGAACAATACTCTTAATAAGAGAATTTTCAACAAATGTCCCGTGTGTGCCTTTGGTATATGCGCTCAACTGACCCGTTTTTGGGCGGGTTTGATGCCCATTTGAACCGAAAAATAATGAACTGACTGCCAGGCCGGCATAGGGTTCATATTCCTTGAGAAATTCTTTTAGGTCAAGGCAGGTTTTGGGGACCAGGAATTCGTCGGTATCAATGAAACCGATCCAGGTGGACTGCTCTCCGTAGGTTTGCAGGCAGTGATCATAAGCTGCAAGCTGCATGGCGCGGCCAGAAATTTTATTGACAATGACCCGACCGCGGGCGATATACTCCGGCAAGGTTTCCTGGATCGGAACCCGGCTGTCATTATCATAGATATAGAAACGATCGACCCCCAGCAGGAGGTGATAATCCAGCCATTCCGGCAGGTAGTCGTTTTCATCCTTGCAGATCAGGCACAGACTCAGGTAATCCATATAAGCAGAATAATACCAAAGGCAGGGCAGAAGCTTCATAAAACAGGCGTAAATTTCATATGGATGGTCAGAATTTACCCCCTTTTTATGCTCGAATATAATGAAAGTGTTATGATAATTCAGCCAATAGAACAAGTACAGAATTTTGATTATGGATTATTTATCATCGAACAATGACAGGTGAATTTGATGGGTCAGAATGACAAAAACAAGACCGGCAAACAGGGCACCGTGAAAGAGGCAGCCGATGTTCTGGTTCCTGCGGATTACCGTGAATTGTTTATCGGCAGCGGGTCTAACAGTGTGAAGAAGATTTTTAAGAACGGTTTTGAGAATTGTCACCAGCTGACACGGCTGGACAACAACCCTGATCATCACCCGGATGTTGTTTGGGATCTCAAGCAGCACCCATTGCCATTTGAAGATAACACCTTCGATGAGATCCATGCCTACGAGGTGCTGGAACACCTGGCACAGCAGGGTGATTACAAGTTCTTTTTTGCCGAGTTTTCTGAATACTGGCGGATCTTAAAAAATGGCGGGTCTTTCTTCCTGACAGTTCCGGATAGAAATTCGATCTGGGCCTGGGGAGACCCTTCACACACGCGGATCATTCAACCTGAAAATTTTGTTTACCTGGACCAGGATGAATACACCAAACAGGTCGGCGTGACTTCGATGAGCGATTTCCGTTACATCTATAAGGCGCATTTCAAGGCAACTTATATCGAAGTTAAAAACGGGACTTTGAATGCGGTATTGCTGGCGGTTAAATAATATTTTATTGTTGATCGATCATTTTATGGCTGTCTATTATTGCTGGAGATATTAATAATGAATTCTGATAATCGAAAATTGATCGGTCAAATGATCTTCCTTGGGCTGCTGGTGACGGGACTGGTCGTACTGGTATGGTCCATGCTCTCAGTCAAGCACAAAGCGTCCTTCCGGACTGTGACGTTCCTGGTGGAAGCTTCCGGGGGATATTCGATCATCACGCTGGAGGCCGGCAGTGTCAAGATCTCCAAGCCGGCAACGGTCACTACTCCATGGCGCAAGGTTGTTTCGGTCGCCAGCGGGGAAGAGGTTTACCTGACGGCATCCAACCCGACTCAGACTGGTTTATTGACCTGCAAGATTTTGATAGATAATGTTCCGGGGCAGCAGGGGAGCACCAATGCGCCGAAAGACGGTGTGGCCTGTGCCGGGATCGTTCCGTAGGGCAGGGTGCTGATTAAGAGGGCGGCTGGTGCTACAATAAAATCAACTTTATCGATTTAATATTTTTTGTTGTTCCATGGAGCATGCCATGTCCACGGTGCCAAATAATCCGGATCGAAACATCAGCAGGCAATTGGTGATCATTATTTTCATCACTGCGGTACTGACTGCGATTGTGATCTATTTATGGATGGGTAATCCAAAGCCAAAAACACACCAGGTGATGCTGCGGGTGGAGGCTTCCGGGGGATTTTCGAATATTACGCTGGAGGCGGGGTCACTTTCCATTCCAAAAACTGTGACGGTGACGACGCCCTGGCAGAAGATTGTGGATCTTCCCAATAATACTGAGGTTTATTTGACTGCTTCCAATCCGACACAGACGGGGTCGCTGGTGTGTGTGATTACGCTGGATGGGCAGCCGTGGAAGAGGGAGAAGACGGATGCGCCGAAGGATGGGGTGGCTTGTGCGGGGATCGTTCCATAGGTTGTGGAACGATGATGGCATTTTTATAGCTTTCTGGACTATTTTTGCTGGTAGTTTTCCTCCCCCATTTTCGTACTTTGAAAATGGGGGAGGCAGGAGGGGGTCGCAG
>CAZBRI010000455.1:0-2974 GCA_964494055.1 uncultured Anaerolinea sp. | reverse complement strand
CAAGCCCAATCCGTTGACGGCTGGTATTCACTTTGTCATCCCGTTTATTGAACGTGCGGAGACCTATTCGATCCTGCGGCAGACCTACACCATGTCTGCAGTGGGTACCGAAGGACAGGTTTCCGGGGATGATTCCATCCAGGTACGAACCAAGGACGGGCAGCAGGTCTTTATTGATGCCTCCGTCATTTACTCGGTGGACCCGAACAAGGCTGTCAACCTTTATAAAACCTGGCGCATGGGTTATGAAGAAGGCCTGGTCCGCCCGCAAAGCCGGGGTGTGATCCGGGATGTTTCCTCACAATATGGCGTGGAAGAGATCGTCAGCAGCAAACGGGCTGACATGGAAAAGCAGATCACTGATCAGTTGACCAAGATCTTCTCAGATAACAGCCTGATCCTGCAGGATTTCGTGCTGCGCAACATCCGCTTCAGTGATGAATATGCCAAGGCGGTTGAGACAAAGCAGATCGCCGAACAGCAGGCCCAGCAGGCCAAGTTCGTGGTTGAATCCAAGAAACAGGAAGCTGAACAGGCCCGTCAGACAGCCCAGGGTGCTGCAGATGCGGCAGTCATCGCTGCCAAGGGTGCTGCTGAAGCCCGCGTGGTGAATGCTGAAGCTGAAGCCAAGGCACTGGAACTGATAGCCAATGTACTCAAAGCCAACCCGACCCTGCTTCAGTACCAGTACATCACCAAGCTCTCCCCGAATGTGCAGATCATGCTGGTGCCCTCCAATGCCCCGTTCATCCTGCCCCAAATGCAGATCCCTGGCGTAGTGACCGACACGCCCTTACCAACACCATAAGAATTTTCAATACAGCTCATATTTTCGCAGAACCATCCATAACAGGATGGTTCTGTTTGAAATAAAAAAGAAAGTAAGGATATTCCCGCCGGTTTTACTACGTAAATGTTCTTTTGAAAATGAGTCATTCTGCTAGGTCTCAAGAATTTATACACAACCACCGGATCAGCGACATCCCCGGAGGTTTACCCAGCAAGTGGATTTTTTGCGCAGCCCTTCGCGCAAAAAATCCACAAAAGAACCTCCTTCACTCCCTTCCTTCAGGAAGGGGGCCGGGGGGATGGTCACGAAGAAACCTGTATAATAGAATACAAACCCGCCATAATGGACTAAAAATTTCAAACCTTTGCCATCTCGCTTTTCAAAGGTTGAAACAAAATCTAAGGTCCAATAACCTCCCCGGAGGTTTACCCCGCAAGTGGATTTTTTGCGCAGCCCTTCGCGCAAAAAATCCACAAAAGAACCTCCTTCACTCCCTTCCTTCAGGAAGGGGGCCGGGGGGATGGTCACGAAGATACTAGTAAACCTTCATGCATTCATCCACCCCGCATGATGGTTGAACATCAAAAAGCCTGCCCCAGTAATCGGCAGGGCTAAGTCATATCAATCAGAGGCGTAATATGTCCAGTCACACCCCATCCGGCCGCCAGATAAGGCTCACCAGCTTCTCCAGCTGCGCCGGCTGAGCATCCAAACTAAATGCGGAAACGCTGGCGCAGGTTCTGCGTCCCATCTCCAATATCTTTAAGCCGGGCGACAGCCCGGATCTCCTGGTTGGGCTGGACGGAGCAGATGATGCTGCAGTCTGGAAGCTGGATGAAGACCGCGCCCTGGTTGTGACCACCGATTTCTTTACGCCGGTGGTTGATACCCCCTACGAATACGGTGCCATTGCAGCGGCCAACTCCCTCTCCGATATTTACGCCATGGGCGGGGTCCCGTTCCTGGCGCTCAATATTGCCGCCCTGCCTCCCGACCTGCCGGTGGAAATCTCAAGCGAGATCCTGCGCGGCGGGGCCGAGAAGTGCAAGGAAGCCGGCGTGGTGGTGGCTGGCGGTCATACCGTGCAGGATAAAGAGCCCAAATTCGGGCTGGTTGCCCTTGGCTTTGTGGACCCGAAAAAGATGCTGACCAAGAGCGGTGCCCGCCCCGGTGACTTTCTTGTGCTGACCAAGCCTCTCGGTTTTGGCGTGAGTACCACAGCCCTGAAGCGTGAACAGGCAGACGAAGCCGATATACAGGAAGTGATCGGCTGGATGAGCCGCTTAAACCGGCTTGCCGGGCAGCTGGCGAATGAATTCGGGTTAAGAGGCGGAACGGATATCACCGGATTTGGCCTGCTGGGTCATGGGTTTGAATTGGCCAGGGCCTCGGGTGTTCAGCTCAGTCTGTCCTTTGAAAAACTGCCATTTGTCAGCTGTGCGCGAAAGTATGCCGAAGCCTGGACCTTCCCGGGCGGATCATCAGATAACAGGTTGTTCTACGGGCCGAATGTGACTTTTGACCCGTCACTGAGTGAGATGGATCAGATGCTGGCTTATGACGCGCAGACCAGCGGCGGGCTGCTGCTGGCAGTACCGGCAAATGTTTACCCGGCTTTTGAAGCCCGCGCCCGTGAACTGGGTCAGCCGGCCTGGCGTATCGGAGAGGTGCTGGCGGGTGAGGGGATACAGGTTACCCGTTGAATTGGGGACTGATTGTTGTTATGATTACACAAAGGGTTAATATCAAATGAATGTCGGGTCCGAAATTCTTGTCATCCTGCTCCTTATCCTGTTGAACGGCATCTTCGCGTTGTCAGAGATCTCAGTTCTGTCATCGCGTAAGGCACGTCTGCAGCAGCGGTTAAATGAAGGGGATAAAAAAGCACAGGCTGCCCTGCACCTGGCAGATAACCCGAACATCTTCCTTGCCACCACGCAGGTCGGCATCACGCTGATCGGTGTCCTGGCTGGTGCAGTGGGCGGTGCGACCATCGCAGATGCGCTCGCCATACAGTTCGAGGCCGTCGCCTGGCTGGCTCCCTTTGCCCATTCGGCAGCCCTTTGGATCGTTGTACTGATCATCACCTTTTTCTCCCTGCTGCTGGGCGAACTGGTCCCAAAACGGCTGGCACTGCACAGATCGGAAGAGCGTCGTGTAGGGAAAGAGTGTTCAGAGCCGTGT
>CAZBRI010000454.1:0-2980 GCA_964494055.1 uncultured Anaerolinea sp. | reverse complement strand
AACACTCTTTCCCTACACGACGCTCTTCCGATCTTGCACCACGGTCGACCTGGTTGAGCATTTTCACCAGGAAGGTAACGCCGCCGGTTGCACGGAAATCAGCCTCATTGATGACGCTCGACAACTTGCTTTTCAGGTTCTTTTCAACCTGCTGCACTACCTGCGGTGATACTCTATCCATGGCTGCCAGGCGCAGGGTCACTTCGATCTGATTTTCCTTCGACATGCTGGTCAGAATATCTGCTGCAACCTTGGCTTCCAGGTAAGAAAGAACGAGGGCGATGGTTTGCGGCATTTCTTCCTGGAGCAGGGCAGCGACTTCCACCGGGTTGGCATTTTTCAGCATTTCAAAGGAAGAAAGCTGCTGATGGACGGAAATACGTTCCAAAATTTCGGTACCGCGGCGGGGACCAACCGCACGTGCCAGGAGCTGACGGCTGTACTCAACGCCGCCGCGCGGGTAATCGGCTTCGGTTGAGCTCATCTCACAGGCTTCAAGCAGGGCAACATGCCGGATTTCCTGTGAGACAGGGCCGGCACGGCCCAGAGCCAGGAGAACCTGTTCGATCTCACCTTCAGAGAGATACTGTAAAACCTTGGAAGAGAGATCCACACCCAGACCTAGAAGGAGGGCGGTGATCTTATCGATGGCGGTGATCATCCCTTTTTCGCCTCATTCAGCCAGATCTGGATGATTTCTGCCACGGTTGCAGGGTTTTCTTCGGTCAACCGGGAGATTACGCGGGCACGCTGTTCATCTTCCGAGTTGGTGGAATTGAGGGCACGTGAGCGGATCTGCAATATGACGTTTTCTTCTTCCTGGGCAGGGGACACCGCAGGTACGGGTTCAGGATTTTCAGGCAAAACTGGGGTTTGTGAAGCCTGCCTGGGACCGGTCATTTGATTCATATTACCCATTCCTTCTGCTCCCTGGAGAGCTGCCATTTCTGCAACGGGTCTGAGCACAGGCCGCCAGGACTCCTTGGAAGCATTACGAAGATTGTTGATCATGCGCATGACAAAGAACAGCAGCAGCAGCAGGATCAGGGCTGCACCGACCGCGATACCGATCTGCATATACAGATCCTGCTGAGCCTGCTTGGCCTGATCAGCTGTCAGGGCATCCGCAGCGGTTCTGTCGAAGGCATAGGATTCGACCACGATCTGATCACCGCGGGCGGCATCCAGACCGGCAGCTACCTGCACGGCAGCCTTGATCGAATCGAGCTGCGCCTGGTCCGTGATGTTATCGACCATGACTGACACCGACAGCCGGTTTATTTTGCCGGGGGTGATGATTTCATGTGATTGAACCTGGCTGACCTCATAATTCAGCGTTTCTTCAGTCCGGTTGTAGTTGGCTGCGCCGGAAGATGCTGCAGTGGTAGGGGCCGGTGTGGGCAGGTTGGTGGATGCACCGGGAACACCGCCGACTGAACTGGCACCATTGCTGGAAGTCTCATTGACCTTCTGTGAGCTTCGCAGGGCAATGGAAGTCGGTTCAAAAGTATTGGCGGTGACTTCACGCTGTGTCCAATCCATTTCCACGGTAGCCTGAACGATGGATTTATTGGGTCCGAGGATCTTATCCAGCAGGGTTTGAACGCGTTTTTGAACCTCGAGCGCAAATTCCTGTTCAGCAGTGCGCTGACTGTTCTTGGTAGCCAGGTTGGGATCGCCGACTGTACCGGATCCGTCTGCCAGCATGTTGCCTTCGCCATCCACGACCACCACGTTCTCGGGTTTCAGACCTTCGACACTGCTGGCGATGAGATGGGTGATGGCGCGCACCTGCGTGGCATCCATGGACTGCCCGGGGGCGATCTGAATGGTTACAGAAGCGGTGGTATTGGTCTGATCTGTTGATAAGAGGGTTTTTGCAGGGGTAACGACATGCACGCGCACGGATTTGACATTCGAGAGGCTGCCGATGGTGCGTTCAAGCTCGCCTTCCAGGGCGCGCTGATAATTGATCTTTTGAGAAAATTCGGTCATTCCCAGGGTATTGCCGCTGAAAAGTTCATACCCGACTGTGCTGGATTTTGGCAGGCCTTCGCGGGCCATCAGCAGGCGGGTGGTGTAAACCTGGGCACTCGGTACAAGAATGGTACCGTTATTTTTGATCTGGTAGGGGATTGAGTTATCATCCAGCTTGACCACGATCTGGGAAGCATCGGCTTCACTCAGACCGGTATAGGCGATGACATAGCTGGGGGTTGTCGCCCATGAGATCAAGACAGGGATCAAGATGGCAGCAGCTGCAACCAGGGCAATGATGGTAATCTGTCGTGAAAGCGGTTGTCGTTTCCAAAAGGATGTGAATTGATTTGTAATGGGTACTAACATACAACTTTATCCTGTCGCTGAGTATTTTTGAAGAAATGTGAGATGGTGAGCTGATTTACCGGTCCGAAAAAATTAAACCTGCATGCGCATGACTTCGCGGTAGGCTTCGACCAGTTTGTCGCGGATGCCGACGGCGACATTGAAGTTGACATTATTTTCTTCCATGGCGATCATGACCGTGTGCAGGTCAACGTTATCCCCCTGGGCAAGCTGCTGCATCAGGTTATCTGAATTGACCTGGGAGGTATTGAGAGATGTGAGCATGCTCTCAAAGCTCTGGGTGATCTGGCCGGTGCTGGAGCTGGCGGAGGGTTTCTGGGTGTTCCCCATGCCCTGAATGGACGGGATTGAAGCGGGGTTGATAGCTGGGATCTGCATTTTTACCTGCCTATATCAAGCGCTTTTAATGCCATGCGCTTGACTGCATCAATGGTGGCTAAATTGGCTTCATACGAACGGGTGGCTGACAGCATATTGGTCATTTCCACCGTGATATCGACATTGGGATAGGTGACATCCCCGTTAGCATCAGCATCCGGGTGGGTTGGATCGTGAACGACAGACCCGGCTGCGGTATCGGTTACAATCCTGGCAACCTGAACACCGCCCTGCAGGTTGTTAACATCGGCAGTGT
>CAZBRI010000453.1:1580-2982 GCA_964494055.1 uncultured Anaerolinea sp. | reverse complement strand
TACACGGCTCTGAACACTCTTTCCCTACACGACGCTCTTCCGATCTCGCAGGTTGATCTTTCTGATACAGCATAAGCAATTTTCATAAAATACGAATCCCAGTCAGGTCTCATCAGGCAATCCTTATTTAATTTTTGGAATTAATTTCTAAATAATTCTGTTTATTATCCCACTTTTTTATTTTTTCCCAAACATCAATCAATATGAAAATAATTAGTGATAGGGCTTATTACTCAGTCTGCCCGATATTTTCAGTAAAAGTTTTATTAGGGTATCCTGAGAAGAGAACGATAATTAATCACGGGGGTTATAATAACAAATAACAATCAGGAGATTATTGATGAGTGAAAAAAATAATATTATTGGTACATCCTTTTTTAATCGGCCAAATGTTCGGGTAGATAACATAAATGTTGCCGGCGGGATACCCTTTGGCATTGAGAGTGTAACAAATTCTTCTATAAACATAGGAGGCGCATATTGCGCCTGGGGAAAAAGCTTTGATAATGATCAGCTTCCGGCCTTCGTCGGTATGAGGATGCACGAGGAATTTTCAAAAGAAGAATCAATGAATTTAAGCGAATTGGGTTTTGTAAGCCGTCATCACATCCCCGATTTATCTGATGATGAACACCTTGAGCTTGAACTGGAAGTTGGCACTCGTTTATTGAAAGAGGCAATTATTGCCAATCATTGGGCCCCGGATGAAATTGATGGTGTGCTTATTGGTACAAGCGCGCCCGTCAGCCTGGACTACGCAGAAGAAATCTCCAGACGAGCTGGAATTAAGAAAGACGCACTGATAGTTAGTGTTCACAAAGCCTGTGATGGATCAATGGGTGCGCTTCACCTGGCTTTGAATCCCCGGCTCTCCACTCCTTCCGGTTTCAATATTGCAAACAAATTGGCCGGAAAAAAAGTTCTTGTCGGCGGCATTGAAGGTCTGAGCCGTTTTACCAGTCATGCCCGGGATAAAAATGCTCTTCAATTATTCGGAAATGGGGCTGGAGTGATCGGGGTAATTCCCGGTGTTACAATGAAATTTCTTGCCGGTAAAAGTTTTGAAAATTATGACGAAGAAGGGCTTTTGCAGGTTCGAATGTTTTATCCTCATGCCCGCAAAGCTGATGTAAATCATTCTATGCTGGAAGTTCAGGAATATGCTCCTAACCGGCTGAGAATCGCTGGATTGATGCATGAACCCGAAGGCGGTTATCCGATTGTGATGGCTGGATTGATGGGCATGGTGAAATTATTTGTCAGATCTGGTGTTTCTGTTGTTACTGAAGTCATGGCAGAATATACCAGTCTCATGGAAAAAATTGGTACTCCGGAAAGGAAAATTGATATCGGAATCGTTCACCATGCTAATTACAAAATCAATTTATTAAAAGCTAAACAA